>CAZPOZ010000434.1:0-3468 GCA_964588235.1 uncultured Planctomycetales bacterium | reverse complement strand
CGTTTGGGCCCGCCCGGACCGCGCGATACCACTCGTTCATGAATAGGTCGGGCTAACTTGGTGGCCGGGGCGCTCAGCGGACCTCGACCACGGCCAGCGTGTCCTCGTAGGGCGGGCGGCGGCTCGCGCCCCCGGGGCCCACGGCCTCGACGAAGCAGGACTGGAGGTCGGCCGGCGTCATCACCCGGGTGTAGGGGATCGCGAAGGGGCTGCCGGTCGGCGCGGGCTCCACCTCGACCCAGCCGAGGCCGGGCAGCCGCACCTCCGCCCACACGTGGCGGTTGGGGTCCTCGCGCCCGTCCAGCAGCCCCGGCGCGCCGTCCAGCGAGTAGCCCACCACCCGGCGCGCGGGGATGCCCGAGGCGCGGCAGAGGGCGAGGAACACCGTCGCGCGGTGGCCGCAGTGCCCGGCCCCGCCCGCGAGGATCGCGTCCAGGTCCCGGATGCCGTAGGACACCCCGCCGCGGTGGACCACGTGGGAGCGGATCCAACGCGTGAAGGCGACCACGGCCTCGAGGACGTCCTTCGCCTTCTTCCGCAGCCCCTGATGGACCTCGAGCAGGCGGGGCGTGGGCTCGGGCAGGTCGGGCGCCGCCTCCGGGGCCTCCCCGGCCCCCGCCTCGAGCTCCTTCCAGCGGATCGTGAGCCCGGCCGTGTCCAGGTCGCGGTCCGCGGAGAGCACCTCGAAGCGGCTGACCAGCGCCAGCGAGCCCGCCTCGGGCTGCGGGAGATCCCAGACCCAGGCGAGCCCTCCCTCGGCCTTCGTCGGCCGCTCGGTGGCCGCCGTCGGCGAGAACGTCGCGGCCTGCGGGACCCACGGCGCCTCGGAGCCCGGCCAGGTGCGGGCGCGGGGCTGCGCCTGCCAGACCCGCAGGCGCGCCAGGCCGGCCTCGACGGTGACCCGGGTCGTGTGCGTCACCCGCAGCCGATGCACCTTGCCCAGCCGCACCCGGCTCGGCGGCTCCGCCCGCGACGGGGAGGGGGCGCCGACGAGCAGCCCGACCCCGAGCAGGGCCCAGGCGACGGGGCGGAGAAGGCGCATGGGCGCTCCCGGGGGCGAGGCGATCGACTCTACCGCGCCCTGCCCGTGCCGTACGGCGGGGCGCGTCAGCGCCGCACGTACTGCCCCCCGTGCTCCGCCGCCAGACGCTGGAGCAGGTCGGAGTCGCGCCCGATCGAGATGCCGTGGATCGCCACCCGGCGCGTCTGGTTGCGCCGGCGCACCGCGCGCAGGATGTCGTCGGTGGTCACGTAGCGCCCCGCCCCGGGCGCCCCGTCGGAGAGCAGGAAGACCGTGTCCACCTCGTCCTCCGCCAGCGCCGCCTCGAGCGCGTCGTAGAGGTTCGTCCCGCCCGTGGGCTTCTGGGCCAGCAGGTGCTTCTCCAGGGCCTCCCGGGTCGCGGGGGCGAGGCGCTGGAGCGCGGGCTTCCAGGGCAGCACGACCGAGTGGAACATCACCACGTTGACGCGGTCGCGGTCCTTCATGCGCTGGACGGCGCGCAGCACCTCGCGCACCGCCACGTCCAGGCGGTTGCCGCCCGACGCCCCGGTCGCCTTCGGGTCGGCGTCCACGGCGCTCATCGAGCCGCTCTGGTCGATGACGAACACCACGCGCCCGGAGCTGACCGGGATGCCGAAGAAGCCCGCGCGCGTGTCGCCGGCGTCCGCCGCCGGCAACGGGGGCACCGTGGCCGGAACGACGAACCCCGCGCCGTGCTCCGCCCACCAGCGCCGCCACGCGGCCAGGTCGTCGTAGAGGTTCATCCCCGTCGTGCCGTGGAGCGCGCGGGCGATCGCGTCGCGCACCCGCGGCTCCTCCTCGCGCTCCAGGCGAGCGATCAGCGGCGGGATGCCGGCCGCGGCGCGCAGCGCCCCCAGCGCCTCGACGGCGGCGAGGCGCACGGCCAGCCGCTCGTGCTCCAGGCTCGGCGCGACCTTCGGCGCCAGGCCCGCGTCGCGTGCGAGCGCCACCGCGTCCAGCGCCAGCACGCGATCCTCCCAGTCGCGGGTGGCGAGCAGGCCGGCGAAGAAGGCCCGCACCTGCTCGTCGGCCAGGCCGCTGCGCGCCAGCGCGCGCAGGGCCGCGCGACGGGGCTCCTCGTCCTTGCCCTTGGCCTGCGCCAGCAGCAGCTCGCGGGCGCGGGGGTCGCCCTGGTCGCCCAGGGCCTCGAGCAACGCGGCCAGGACGGGCGCGTCCTTCTCGCGGCCGGCGCGCGCCAGGAGGGCGTCCACCACGGCGCGCTCCCGCAGGCCGGCCAGCACCTGCGCGCACAGGCTGCGGACGGGCGCCTCCTTGGCCTTGAGCCCCAGGAGCAGCGCCGCCACGGCCGGCGGGTCGCGCAGCGGCGCCAACGCCCGCAGCAGGCGCGCGTCCAGGCTGCTGGGCGCCGCCCCCGCCATCCCGAGCACGGCCTCCACGGCGCGGGCCGTGCCGAGCGCGCCCAGCACGTCCGCCGCGGTGCCGCCCAGCGGGTCGGTCACCGGCCGCGCGGCGGCCGCCTCCACGGCCAGGGCCTCCACGTCGTCCAGGTCGAGGGCGAAGGCGTCCTGCAGCGCCTGGCTGCGCAGCGCCGGGTGCTCGTCGCGGGCGGCCCGGCGCACCCACGCGGGCAGGGGGCCGTCGGGCGCAGCCCGCAGGCCCAGCCAGGCCTGGTGGCGCAGGTGCCCGTCCTTGGCCTGCTCGAAGACGCGGCGGAGCAGCTCCCGGCCGGCGGCGGTGTTCAGGTAGCCGAGGTTGCGCGCCGCGGCGCCGGCCACGACCGCCGAGGGGTTCGTCAGCGCCACCCCGTAGACGGCCTCCCGGGACGGGTGCCCCAGCGCGTGCAGCGCGGCCAGCGCGGCCGAGGCCAGCGCGGCCTGGGCGTCGCCCGTGAGCCGCACGAGCACGGGCCCGGCCTTCTCGAGCCAGGCCGGGTTGCCCAGGGCCCGCACCGCGGCGCTGCGGGCGTTGAGGTCGCCGTCCTTCTCGATCAGCGCGAGCAGCCGCCGCAGGGCCGGCTCGCTGGAGAAGCGCCCCAGGAGCAGGATCGTGGCCACGCGCTGGGCGTAGGGCAGCCCGGCCTCGGCGTCGAGCCGCCGCGCGACCTCCTCGAAGGGCTCGGCGGGCGGTACGGGGGCCAGTCCCGCCGGGGGCGCCGCGGGGGCGACCCAGGGCCGCGGCCGCCGGGGGGGGACCTCGGGGCTCCGGCGGAAGCGCACGCGTCGGCCCGACGGCGAGGCCACCTCCGCGACCCACCCCTGCCCGCCGATGCGCGTGGCCTGGCCGGGCACGAGCGCCTCGGGTCCGTCCGCGGCGGGGTCGAGGGCGCCATCGCCGTCCACGTCCAGGTGGAGGCGGTCCTTGGCGGGGTCGTCGAAGCGCAGGTCGGCGTTGCCGTCCGTGAGCGCGAGCCGCCGCAGCCGTCCCGCGAGCACGACCGTGCCCGCGCGGTGCCCGTCGGGGCGGATGCGCACCTTGTCGGGCTCCCA
>CAZPOZ010000433.1:0-3469 GCA_964588235.1 uncultured Planctomycetales bacterium | reverse complement strand
GCCTGCGCAAGGAGGAGGAAGCGGCCTGAGCGCCCGGCTCCAGCGCGCCGCACGTCCCTCGCATCGCCCCTCTTGGTGGCGTTGGGCCTGAGCGCCCGGCTCCAGCGGCGCCGCACGTGCGTCGCATCGCCCAGCTTGGTGGCGTTGGCCCTCAGGCCCCGTCGTCCTCGACGGGCGCCTCCGGGGCCCCTTCGAGCACGCGGGCGCCCGTGTCGAGCACGTGCGCCAGGTGGGCGCGCGGCAGTCGCACGCGGTAGCGCGCCCGGCTGCCATCGTACGCCGTCTCCAGCACCTCGCCCCACCTCCGCAGCAGCGACGGGAGGCGCCCGTCCCCCGCGTCGGCCTCGAGCAACAGGTGCAGGTCCTGCCGCGTGACCCGCTCGCGGACGGCCGCAGCCAGCGCCTCCAGTCCGGCCCCGGTGACGGCGCTGACCTCGAGCGCCCCCGGGAGCCGCTCGTGGAGCAGGTGCACGCCCACGCGGCTGGTCACGCGGTCCACCTGGTTGAGCACCACGAGCCGCGGGACGGCCCCGGCACCGATCTCCGTGAGCGTGGCCTCGACGACGCCCACGTGCTCGGGGGCCTCCGGGTCGCCGGCGTCCACCACGTGCAGGAGCAGGTCGGCGAAGCGCGCCTCCTCGAGGGTCGCCAGGAACGACCCCACGAGGTGGTGCGGCAGGTCCCGGATGAAGCCCACCGTGTCGGACAGCAGCACGGCCCGCCCGGGGACGACGGGCCAGGCGCGCGTCGTCGTGTCCAGCGTGGCGAACAGCCGATCCTGCACGAGCACGTCCGCTCCGGTGAGCGCGCGCATCAGGGTGCTCTTGCCGGCGTTCGTGTAGCCCACCAGGCAGACGCTGAACGAGCCGGCCCGGGCATGCGTCTGCCGGACGCGGTGCGCCTGCATGTCCTCCAGCGCCCGCTTGAGCTCGTCGATCCGCTTGCGGACCAGCCGCCGGTCGGTCTCCAGCTGCTTCTCTCCAGGCCCGCGCACGCCGATGCCCGCCTTCCCGCTGCCGACCTCCCGGTTGAGGTGCGTCCAGAGCCGCTTCAGCCGGGGCAGGGCGTACTGCATCTGGGCCAGCTCGACCTGAGCCCGGGCCATGGCCGTGCGGGCCCGCAGGGCGAAGATGTCCAGGATCAGCTCGGTGCGGTCGATCACCCGCGCCCCGGTGGCCTTCTCCAGGTTGCGCCCCTGGCTGGGGCTCAGGGCCCCGTCCACGATCACGAGCCGCGCCCCCAAGGCCCGGCAGCGCTCGCCCACCTCGGCCGCCTTGCCCTTGCCCACGAAGGTGGCCGCATCCGGGTGCGGACGCCGCTGCAGCAGCCGATCCACCACGAGCGCGCCCGCGGTGTCGGCCAGCCGTGCGAGCTCCTCGAGGGGCTCGACCGCCGCGGAAGCCTCGCTGGGCAGCTCCAGCCCCACGAGCACGGCGGTCTCGCCCGCCTCCTCGGCCCCGCGCGCCGGCTTGCCCTGTCGGTCGAGCCTCACCGGCGGCTCCCCGCGGCGACCGCGAGGTCGGGGTCGGCCTTCGTGGACGGCACGGGCACGCGCGCGAGGGGCCGGCCCCGCTGGTGGACCAGGTGCACGCGCCAGCGGGCGTCGTCGCGCTCCGGGAAGTCGCGCCGATGGTGCGTGCCGCGGCTCTCCTCGCGCGCGAGCGCGGCCTCGCACAGCAGCCGCGCCACGCACAGCATGTCGAGCAGGGTCAGGCGCCCCACCACGGGCTCGGCCTCCACGCGGTGGGCGAACCCCTCCCACCCGGCCACGGCCGCGAGCGCGCCCGTGAGGTTGGCGCCGCTGCGCTCGATCCCGGCCTCGCGCCACATCAGCGCCCGGAGCGAGGCCTCGAGGTCGTCCAGGTCCATGAAGCCCCGCGTGGTCGTCGGACCCTCGCCCCGCAGGCGCAGGGGGGCCCGGGGACCGGCCTGCGCGACCTCCGCGGCGGCTCGCCCCGCAGCGCTGCCCAGCACCAGGCCCTCCAGCAGCGAGTTGGAGGCCAGGCGGTTGGCGCCGTGCAGGCCCGTGGCCGCGGCCTCGCCCGCGGCGAAGAGCCCCGGCAGGCTGCTCCGTCCGTCGGCGTCGGCGCAGACGCCCCCGATCGTGTAGTGGGCCGCCGGGCGCACCGGGACGCGGTCCCGGGCCACGTCCAACCCGTGCGCCCGGCAGGAGGCCACGACGCTGGGGAATCGCGACTGGAGGTGGCGCGGGTCCATGTGGGTCAGGTCCAGGTACACGCCGGCCACGCCCGGCTTCTGCAGGTGTCGCACGATCGCGCGCGAGACCTGGTCGCGCGGGGCGAGCTCGGCCTCGGGCAGGGCCTCGACCAGGAAGCGCCGGCCGCGGTCGTCCACGATGCGCCCGCCCTCGCCGCGCAGCGCCTCGGTGAGCAGCAGGCGGGGGACGCCTGCGAGGTAGAGGGTGGTGGGATGGAACTGGACGAACTCCAGGTCGCGCAGGGTGGCCCCGGCGCGCCACGCCGCCGCGACCCCGTCGCCCGTGCTCTCGGGGACGTTGGTAGTCTCGCGGTAGATCTTGGCGTAGCCCCCCGAGGCCAGCACCACGGCGCCGGCCCACACGGCCCGCAGCCGGTCCCGGGACCAGACCAGGGCCCCGCGGCACTGACCGTCCGGATCGGTCAGCAGGTCGACCAGGAAGGCGTCCGCCCAGCGCTCGATCCCGGCCTGCCGGGCCGCGCAGGCGGCCAGCGTCTCGCGGATCTCCGCGCCGGTGGCGTCGCCCCGCGCGTGCAGCACGCGCGCGGCCGAGTGCCCGGCCTCGAGCGTCCGCGCCGGCACGCCGCCCTCGCCATCGAAGCGCGCGCCCTGGGCCACGAGGCGGCGGATCGACTCACGCGCCTGGCCGACCACGTGATCCACCAGGGCGGGCTCGCACAGCCCCTGACCGACGCGCAGCGTGTCCTCCGCGTGCAGCCCGGGCGAATCGCCCATGCCCTCCAGGACCGCGGCCACCCCGCCCTGGGCGTAGGCGGTGTTGTTCTCCTCCCAGCGCCCCTTCGCCAGCACCAGGATGCGGCGGCCAGCCCCCGCCGCGGAGAGCGCAGCGCTCAGGCCGGCAACGCCGGCGCCCACGACCAGCACGTCCACCAGGTGGTGGGGCAACCGGAAGGTGTCGAACGGGAGCAGGTACCTGCCGGCGTCGTCCATCGGAGGGGCAGGATACTCGCGGGACGGCCCCGGGCGTCGCAGGGTTGGTGGAGGTGAGGGGATTCGAACCCCTGGCCTCCGGCTTGCAAAACCGGCGCTCTGCCAACTGAGCTACACCCCCAGGGGGCTCGGCCCGGGCGGGCGGGATTCTACCGGGGCACGGCCCAGGGCCGCCTGCGGGCTCGGGAGGCTGCGGGAAGGCCCGCGCAGCCGGGCGCGCCGAGGCGCGAGACGCGACCTGAGACGTGGCGCGAGCAGCCCGCCCCGGTGGGCTAAGCGGCTCCTCAGGCTCCCTACATCC
>CAZPOZ010000432.1:0-3472 GCA_964588235.1 uncultured Planctomycetales bacterium | reverse complement strand
GCGGGGCCGAGCCCCTACGACGCGGCGGCCGACGTGAGCGCGCGCGGGCTGACCACCGCGGAGGCGGTCGTGTCCCACTACGCCGAGACGCTGCTGCCGGTCCCGCTCGATCCGGCGGCGCGCGGGGCGCTGCTGGCCGCGCTGGGCGGCGCCGGCCCGTTCCAGCCCGACGCCCCCGAGGCGCGCGAGCGGCTGGCCCGGCTGCTCGAGCTGCTCGTCTCGACCCCCGAGTTCCAGCTGCGCTGAGGAGGCCCCATGCACGCCACGCGACGCACGCTCCTGCGCGGCACGGCCGCGCTCTCCGCCTGCGCCGGGCTGCCCGCCTGGCTCAGGGCCGCCGCGGCCCACGCCGAGGACGCCCCGGTCGAGCGCACGCTCGTCGTGCTCCAGCTGAGCGGGGGCAACGACGGGCTCTCGACCGTCGTGCCCTACGAGGACGACCTCTACCACCGTGCCCGCCGCACCACGCGCGTGCCCGCCGAGGAGGTGCTGCGCATCGAGCCGCTGCTCGGGCTGGGCCTCCATCCGGGCCTTCAGGGCCTGCGGCGCCTCTACGACGAGGGCCAGGCGGCCTGGGTGCTCGGCGTGGGCTACCCTCGGGCCAGCCGCTCCCACTTCACCTCGATGGACGTCTGGCACACGGCCAGCCCGCGCGGGCGCAGCGAGCCCGCCGGCTGGCTCGGACGCGCCGTGGAGCGCCTGCCCGGGGGCGTGCCCCGGCCGGAGTCGGTGGTCAGCGTGGGCGAGGACGTGCCCTACGCGCTGCGCGCCCCGGCGGCGCGGCCCGTGTCGTTCCGCCGCGCGGAGGCGCTGCGCTGGATGGGGACCGAGGCGTCGCGCGGCGCCTTCGACGCGCTCAACGCCCCGCCGGCCGAGGGCCGGGACGGCGACCTCGGCGCGCGCCTTCACCGGGCGGCGGCCGACGCCCGCGCCGCCTCCGAGCGCGTGCGCAGCGCCGTCTCCTCCTACGCCCCGAAGGCCGCCTACCCCGCCTCGGCCCTCGCAGGCGACCTGCGCGCCGTGGCGGCCCTGCTCGGGGCGGGCGTGCCGCTGCGGGTGGCCACGGTGGCCCACGGCGGCTACGACACCCACACGGGCCAGCGCGCGCGGCACGACCGGCTCATGCGCGAGCTGAGCGAGGCGTTGAGCGCCTTCCAGGCCGACCTGCGCGCCCAGGGCCTGGACCGCCGCGTGGTGCTGCTGGCCTTCTCGGAGTTCGGCCGGCGCGTCGAGGAGAACGCCTCGCAGGGCACCGACCACGGAGCCGCGGGCCCGGTGCTGCTGCTCGGGCGCCCGGTCCGCGGCGGCTGCCAGGGCAGGCAACCGAGCCTGGCGCGCCTGGACGAAGGCGACCTGGCCCACACGACCGACTTCCGGCGCGTCTACGCGACGCTGCTCGAGCGCTGGCTCGGCGTGGACTCCGTGGCGGTGCTGGGCGCGCGCCACGAGCTCCTGCCGCTGCTCGCCTGAGGCTGCGCGCGCGCAACGACTGCGATGCAGCGCCGACGCGCGCCTCCGGCAGCGCGCGCGCGTCGGACGTAGAACCTGACCCACCCCGCCCGAGGAGCACCCGATGAACGTCCTGCGGTGGATCGACCGTCGCGAGCACTGGTGGAAGGTGTTCGTGGTGATCTTCGCGGTCAGCGTGCTCGTCGTGGGCACCATCGGCAAGCAGACCTACGACCACGCGCCGCCGATCGCCGACTTCGTGGACGCGTCGGGAGCCGTGGTCGTGCCGGCCGCCTCGATCACCGCGGGCCAGCAGGTCTTCTTCCGCAAGGGCCTGATGGACTACGGCAGCTTCCTGGGCGACGGCGGGCTGCGCGGGCCCGACTTCACCGCGGAGGCGCTGCGCGCGATCGCCGCGCACGTGGCCGCAGGGCACGAGTCCGCCTGGCGGGAGCGCCTGCCCGAAGAGGGCCAGCGCCGCCGCGTCGTGGACGCGCTGGTCGAGGCGGAGCTGAAGCAGAACCGCCACGACCCGGCGACGAACCGCGTCACGCTCACCGCCGGCCAGGCCTCGGCCTTCGAGCACCTGGTCCGCTACTACGGGCAGAAGTTCGGCCACGGCGGCGCCGCGGTGGGCAAGGAGGCCTTCGAGCCGGCGGGCTACCTGACGGACCCCACCGAGGTGCGCGACCTGGCCGCCTTCTTCTTCTGGGGCGCCTGGATGTGCGTCGCCGAGCGGCCAGGGCACGGCTACAGCTACACGCACAACTGGCCGTACGACCCGGCCGCGGGCAACACGCCCACCTCCGGCGTGGTCCTGTGGAGCGTCATCGGCGCGCTGGTGCTGATCCTCTCGATGGGCGTCGTGTTCTACGCCTACGGGAAGATGGACACGGACGCGGTGCTCGAGAGCCAGGCCGCGCACGCCCCGCCGCTGGCCACGGGCGCCCTCGTGGACGGCTCCCGTCCCACGGCCACGCAGCGGGCGACCTACAAGTTCTTCGCGGTCGCGGCGCTGCTCTTCGTCGTGCAGATCCTCGCCGGGCTGCTGACGCTGGCCGACTTCGTCGGGCTCTGGCGCCTGCTCGGGCTGCGGCTCGACGAGCTGCTGCCCGTGACCGTGACGCGCGCCTGGCACTCGCAGATCTCGCTGCTGTGGATCGCCGTGTGCTGGTTCGCCGCTTCCCTCTGGGTGCTGCCGCTGATCGCCCGCCCCGAGCCCCGCGGGCAGCTCGCCTGGATCAACGGCCTGTTCTGGCTGCTGGTCGTGGTGGCCGCGGGCACGGTCGTGGGCATCCCCCTGGGCGTGCACGGCCTGCTGGGCGGGGCCTGGCGCTGGCTGGGGCTGCAGGGCTGGGAGTTCGTCCAGCTGGGGCGCGCCTTCCAGTTCGTGCTCTACGCCGCGTTCGTGGCCTGGCTGGTGATCGTGGTGCGCGGGCTCTGGCCCGCGCTCCGGCTGCGGCAGACGTGGTCGCTGCCCTCCTGGATGGTCTACGCCATCGTCGGCATCCTCTTCATGTTCAGCGCCGGGTTCGTGGCCGGCCCCGAGACGAACTTCGTCATCGCCGACTTCTGGCGCTGGTGCACGATCCACATGTGGGCGGAGGCGTTCTTCGAGCTCTTCACCACGATCCTCGTGGCCTGGTTCATGTACCTGATGGGCTTCGTCAGCCACGCCGTCGCCTCGCGCGTGGTCTACCTGGCCGCGATCCTCTTCCTGGGCTCGGGCCTGATCGGCATCAGCCACAACTTCTACTGGAACGCGAAGTCGATCGAGACGGTCGCGCTGGGCGGCGTGCTCTCCACGCTCCAGGTCGTTCCGCTGGTGCTGCTCACCCTGGGCGCCTGGCGCTTCCGGCACATGCCGTCGAGCACGGTGGCCCGGCTGCGGCGCCAGGGCCAGCCGACGGCCACCTTCGGCCTCTCCGACGCCTTCCTGTTCCTCGTCGGCGTGAACTTCTGGAACTTCCTCGGTGCGGGCGTGTTCGGCTTCACGATCAACCTGCCCATCGTGAACTACTTC
>CAZPOZ010000431.1:0-3476 GCA_964588235.1 uncultured Planctomycetales bacterium | reverse complement strand
TGACCGCCTGGACGATGCTCGCGCGCCGCGCGGCGCTCGAGGCGGGCGAGACCGTGCTGGTGCACGCCGCCGGCAGCGGCGTGTCCACCGCGGCGATCCAGATCGCGCGCCTGCTCGGGGCCCGGCAGGTGCTCGCCAGCACCTCCTCCCCGGCCAAGGTCGAGCGCGCCCGCCGCCTGGGCGCCGACGAGGTCGTGGACAGCACCCGGCCCGACTGGTCGCGCGAGGTGAAGCGGCTCACGGGCGGCCGGGGCGTGGACGTGGTCGTGGACCACGTGGGGCGCGCCACCTTCGAGGGCTCGCTGCGGGTGCTGGTCAAGGGGGGGCGCTTCGTGACTTGCGGCGCCACGTCCGGCCCGGCGGCCGAGATCCCCCTCAACCTGGTGTTCTTCAAGTCGATCTCGGTGCTGGGCAGCACGATGGGCAGCCTGGGCGACGTGCACCGCCTGCTCGACCTCGTGGCCGCGCGGCGGCTCGAGCCCGTGATCGACTCCGTGCTGCCGCTGGCGCAGGTGGCCGAGGCCCACCGGCGCCTGGAGGCGCGCGAGGTGTTCGGCAAGCTGGTGCTCGAGGTGACCCGCTGAGGCGGGGCGGAAGGAGCCTGCGGTGGCCTACCGGACGATCCGCATCGAGGAGAGCGAGCAGGTCGCGCTGATCACCTTCGACCGCCCCGACGTGCGCAACGCGCTCAACCGCAGCATGGTGGACGAGCTGCACCTGGCGCTGGGCGTGCTCGAGGCGCGCGACGACCTCAAGGCCCTGATCTTCACCGGGGCGGGCGGCAAGGCCTTCATGTCGGGGGCCGACATCGCCGAGCTGCGCAACCGCCGGCGCGAGGACGCGCTGCAGGGGATCAACGGCACCCTCTTCGCCCGCATCGAGCGCTTCCCGCGGCCCACGGTGGCCGCGGTGGAGGGCGCCTGCCTGGGCGGGGGCTGCGAGCTGGCGTTGGCCTGCGACTTCCGCACGGCGGGCACCTCGGCCAAGTTCGGGCAGCCCGAGGTGGGGCTGGGGATCATGGCGGCGGCGGGCGGCACGCGCCGCCTGCCCGCCCTCGTGGGCCTGGCCCAGGCGCGCCGGCTGCTGTTCGGCGCGCTGGTGATCGACGGCGTGGAGGCCGAGCGCATCGGCCTCGTGGACCGCGTGGTCGCCGACGGCGGCGCGGTGGACGCGGCGGCGCAGCTGCTCGTGCCCGTCCTCGCCCAGGCCCCGGAGGCGGTCAAGCGCACGAAGGCCGCGCTGCTGGCCTGGGTCCACGGCGGCCGCGAGGACGAGCTGCAGAAGCTCGACAACGCCACCCAGGCCGTGCTCTTCGAGCACCCCGACAAGTTCGCCCGCATGGACGCCTTCCTGGCCAAGCGCCAGGCGCGTGGGGGGGGAGGCCCCGGCACCCCGGGGTCCGCTCAGTAGTCGGAGTACACGAAGTCGAGCTCCAGGCGAGGCTGCGCGGAGCCCTCGGTCTCCAGCTCGACCAGGTCCTGCGTGCCGTCGGGGCCGCCTCCGGCGGAGAACCGCAGGCGCAGGCTCACCCGGTACCAGCCAAGCAGGGCGGGGTCGAGCTCGATGCGCCACTCTCCCGTCGTCGTGGGCAGGGCCTCCAGCACGCCGCGGAGCCCCAGGTCGGTGACGGCCAACGGGCGGGTGGCGCCAGGGACGGGCGGGGTCGAGCCCCAGGTCAGCTCCACCTCCTCCACCAGGAGGGCGCCCAGCCTGGCGAACGGCTCTCCGGCAACCCGACGCGGCGTCACGACGAGGACCGCCCGTTCGATGCGGCCGGGCACGCTCAGCGTCCCGATCTCGAGCACCGTCGCGGCCGAGGCTCCCGCGAGGTCGTCGTCGCCCACCCGGGCTCCGGGGTGTTGCGTGTCCTCCACGAGGGTGAGCACCCGTTCCGCGGGGGTGGCGCTCGTCCCGCGAACCGGCTCGGACTCTGGGAAGGAGCCGCAGCCGGCCAGGAGGCCCATCAGGCCGAGGAGGCTCACCGAGCCCCGGCGGGCTGTGAGCCTCCGGGGCGTCCGCAGCCGAGGGCGCCCGCCGGGGGGCGTCGCAGCGGCCTGCACTCGGAGAGCGGGGGTGGCGGGGGGGCGGGCGGTCGCGTGCATGGACGGGCTCCTGGGGGGGCGAAGGGCGGGCTGCACACCAGGGTGTGGGAGCGGCCCTGCCGGGATGGCACGGGCAGGGCGGGGCGCGCCCCGCGTGACCTCCCGCGGCCCGGCGGCGGTGTGGGGGCAGCCCCTCCCCGGAGCCCCACCCCGTGCCGGCCACCCCCGTCGTCCTGTCGATGATCGCCTGCGACCACATCTGGCGCGACCCCGCCACGGGCAAGTGGGACCTGCTGGGCGTCTTCGAGTGGGTCCACTCCGACCGGGCGCCGCTGCGCGAGCTGGCCATCGAGGTCTACACGCAGCTCACGAACCTCAACGGCACCTACGAGTTCCAGCTCGCCCTGCTGCGGGCCGACGACGAGAGGGAGCTCGCGCGCTACGCGCTCGGGGCGCGCGTCCACGGCCACGACCCCCTGCGGCGCCTGCAGCTGGGCTTCTGCATCGCCCGCCTCGCCTTCCCGGCCTTCGGCAAGTACGTGCTGCGCCTGCTCCACGACGGCCATGCGCTGCACGACCTGGTGCTGTGGGCCCTGCCCGAAGGAGACGAACCGTGACGCGCGACTCCCGACCCGTCCTGACCGGCGGCCCCGACGCCGTGCACCTGGGCCTCACCGTCCGGGGCCGGCCGCACCCCTACGGCTGCGCCTGGGCCTCCTACGGCGAAGCGCGGCCGCCCCTGCCCGTCTCGCGGGGCCGGCGCACCGGACCCGGGCCCGGCGGCCGGGCCCGGCCCCTGCCCGGGCCGGCCGCGCCCCCCGCACCCGACGCGCCCCCCGGCGCGGGCGCCCCCGGGGGTGGCGTCCCCTACGGTTGCGCGTAGGTTCGTCCGATCGAAGGAGTGGCGCGTCCCGGCCGCCACCCGTCGGAGAAGCCGCCCATGAAGCACCCCCTCGCCCTCCTGCTGCTGGTCGCCGCCGCCTCGGCGGGCTGCGCCCAGGGCCCCGGCCACACCCGCGCCGCCGGCACGATCGGCGGCACGCTGGCCGGCGCGGCCATCGGCGCCTCCGCCTCGCGCTGCGGCCACCGGGGCGAAGGGGCCCTCGTGGGCGGAATCGTGGGCCTCGTGGCCGGCACGATGGCCGGCGAGGCCATCGCGCAGGACCAGGAGCGCGCCGCCGGCTGCCGCCCGCCCTGCGGACCGCCCCCCTGCCCGCCCCCGGGGTACGGCTACGGCTACGGCCCGCCGCCCCCCGGCTACGTCGTCTACGGCACGCCGCCGCCGGGCTACGTGGTGGTCGCTCCGGCGCCGATGCCGGCGCCGGCGGCCGCGCCCGCGGCCCCGCCGCCGGCCGGAGCGCCCGCCGCCCAGCCCTGACCGGCAACGCCACCAAGATGGGCGATGCGAGGCACGTGCGGCGCGCTGGAGCCGGG
>CAZPOZ010000430.1:0-3493 GCA_964588235.1 uncultured Planctomycetales bacterium | reverse complement strand
GAACCCACGACTGGCAGCTCCCAAAGCTGCCCCTCTACCGCTGAGGTACGCCCCGTGACGTGCGCCGCGCGGATCCCGGGGCGGGTGCAGCCCGCCGTCGGGCCCCGTTGGGGACGGGGTGCTCCGCGCGCCGACGCCCGAGCAGCGTAATCGGAAGGCGCGGCGCGTCACGCGCGCCGCCGCCCCGCCCCCGCCGGCCCTACTTGCCTCCCGTGGTGGGCCCCCCGCTGCCGCTGCCGGGACGCGGCCCGGCCGGGGGCGGAGCCGGCGGCTGGGGCGGGGGGGGCGAAGGCGGCGGTTTGGCGGGCTGGCCAGGACGCCCGTTGGGCTCGCGATCCCCCCGGCGGGGCTCGGCTTCCTCCGGCTCGAGGATCTCGACCTGCTTCTTGAAGGTCAGCCACCAGGAGCGCTCCAGGAGCAGCGCCCAGGGCGTCGAGGCGTAGCGCTCGCGCATCCGACGGCAGGCGGCCACCACGTCGGCGAGGCGGGCGTTGCGCTCCGGGTCGCCCAGGTCGGGGGGCGGCCTCGAGGGCAGGTCGGACACCGGCAGCGGCGCCGGCACCAGGCGCGTGCGGCGCTGCGTGACGTCCAGCGGGCGGATCGTGTTCAACGCCGCCAGGGCCTCGCCCAGGTGGAAGCGCACGCGCTTGAGCTGCACGCCCAGCAGCTGGAAGTCGGCCTCGACGCGCTCGTCTAGCGCGTTGGCGCCCGGGGCCAGCGCCCGCGCGCGCGCGTTCTCCTGCGCCCACCAGCCCAGCGTCTGCTCGAGACGCTGGACGCGCTGGGTCAGGAAGGCGCGCCCCTTCTCGACCTGTTGCAGGTCTTCGTAGGCGGCCTCGGGGCTGCTGCTGCTGCGAACCGGCCGCGCGGGGCGCACGGTGAGCGAGGTGCCGGCGAGCTCGAGCGTGCCCAGGTCGCGCAGGATGGGCAGCGCCTCGTCGGCGAGCGCCTCCCAGATGCGCACGATCGTGCGCGCGCGCCCGTCCTTGGAGAGGTCCTTCAGGATGCGGCTGCGGGGCCTCAGGTCGGGGGCGAACAGCGCCAGCCGCGACATGTCGTAGAGGGTGCGGCGGCGCTCCGCGCGCTGGACGGACAGGTCGGCCTGGGGGAAGTCGTAGACGAAGTAGCGCCCCCCGCTCGTGTAGGCCAGCGAGGCCAGGGGCCAGTAGCCGAAGCCCGAGGGCACGGGGTAGCGCGGGGGCTGGGCCCAGAAGAACTCCGTCTGGGCCAGGTCCAGCTCCCAGCGGTAGGGCACGAGGCCGAAGGCCACCTCGCCGCCGAAGTAGAGCGTCGCCTCCCGCTTGCGCGGCTCGGGGCTGAAGCGCTCCACCCAGGCGCCCTCGGGGTCCTTGCGCGCCTCGAACGAGTACTCCCAGCCCCGTTCGAAGGCGGCCTCGCCGGCCAGGGCGTAGAAGGAGGCCCCGCTGTCCAGCAGGGCCGCGCGCGTGACCTCGACGTCGTCCTCGCCGTCCCCCGCCGTCTCGCTGACCAGCAGGATCGCGCGCGGGCCCGCGCCGGGGACGGAGGCCAGCGCGTCCACGCCCTGGCGCACCGTCGCGAGCAGGTTGGGCTGCGCGGCCACCGGCTGCGCGGCCAGCGCCTTGAGCGCCCCCATCGCGTGCGTCGGGATCATCGACGGCGCGGTCAGGTCGCCCCCGGGGCTCAGCACGCCCACGTGCAGGCCCGGCGGCCCCTCCCGCAGCGCCTCCTCCAGCGCCGCGCGCAGCTCGAGCAGCTCGCTGGCCAGCCCGGCCGTGGCGTCCACGACGAGCAGCAGCACCGCGTCGCCCTTGCCCGGGGCGGCCGCGGCCCGCGCCTTCAGGTCGCGCGTGACGAACACGAGGCAGTCGGCCACGCGCGCCTTGCGCTCGTAGACCTCCGCCGGCGTGCGCGCCTCGCCCGCCGCCCAGGCGCCGTGCGGCGGCGCCCCCCCCACCAGCCCGACGGCCCCCGCGAGGAGCGGCGCGAGCAGGGCGGACCACGGCCGGCGGGACGACACGACCGCCCAAGCCTAGCACCTTCGGGCGGAGCCTGATCTTGGGCCTTGGGGGGCGTGGGCGCAGGGGTACGATGCCTGCGTGAGCACGCGTTCCCCCGCCCGGCTGAGGGGCGGGCCCCGGCCCCGCCCGGGGTCCGTCCTGCTCGTCGCGCTCGGCGCCCTGCTGGCGGCCCTGGGCGCCCGCGCCGACGAGGGGGGGCCCCCCGCGGCCCCGGCGACGCCGGTTGCCCCGGCGGCCCCGGCTCAGGATCCCCTGGTGATCGGGGTGTACGAGGTGGGCCCCGAGGCCGTGACCGACGGCGACACGGTGCGCATCCCGGGGGTGGGCCCCGTGCGGGTGATCGGCCTGGACTGCGAGGAGGTCTTCCGCAACCCGGCCGACCGCGCCGCCGCGGAGGCCGACTTCGCCGCCTACGCCCGGGCCAAGCGGGCCGAGAGCCCGCGGCCGGTCAAGTACGGCACGCCGGCCGGGGAGGCGGCGAAGGTCTTCGTCCGCGAGCTGTTCCAGCAGGTCCGCCGCGTGCGGCTGGAACGCGACCAGGTCGGCGGCCACGAGCTGGACTCCTTCGAGCGGCGCCTGGCGCACGTCGTGCTGCTCCAGGAGTCGGGGGAGCGCTCGCTGGCGGTCGAGGTCGTGCGCGCGGGCCACTCGCCCTACTTCGTGAAGTACGGCCGTTCGCTGCGCCTGGACGCGGCTCTCGTGGCGGCGCAGGCGCAGGCGCGCGAGGCCCGACGCGGGATCTGGGCCCCCACGCCCCCCCACCACTACCCCGACTACCCCGAGCGGCTGGTCTGGTGGGAGGAGCGCGCCCGCCAGGTGGACGCCTGGCGCGCCGTACCCGCCTCGCCCGAGCGGATCGAGCTGGGGACCGTGGGGGCCTCGGAGCGTCTGCGGGCGCGCGTGGGCCTGACGGTCACGGTCTTCGGGACGCTGCGCCGCGTGCGCACCGACGACTGGCCGCACATCCTCTGGCTCGGCGACCGGCGGGGCGCCGACGTGCCCGTCGTGGTGTTCGAGGAGGAGGCCTGGAAGGGCATCGACCTGGCGGCGGCCGGGGCGCGCTTCGTGACGGTGACCGGGCCCGTGACGCTCTTCCGGGACCGGCCGCAGATCGAGGTGCGCCAGGCCGAGCAGGTCTCGACCCGCTGACGTCGGAGGGCTCGCGCGTGCATCGGACGGTGGCCCTGCTGGTCGGAGCCCTGGCGTTGGCCAGCGTGCCCCTCGCGCTGCTCGCCCGGGGAGGCCGGCGCCCGGACGCGGGCCGCCCGGAGGAGGCCGACCGCGTCTACTTCGTCTCCGCGGCGCTGTTCTCGCCCGACCCGCGCGACCCGGCCGCAGCCCGGCAGCGGGCCGTGGCCGCCCACGGCCTGCTGCTGCGCGGCGTGCCCTTCGCCGAGCTGGCGCGGGCCCAGTCCGACGATCCCGCCAGCCGCGAGATGGGCGGGTTCCTCGGCGCGGTGCCGGTGTTCCTCGACAACGCCCAGAACCTGCAC
>CAZPOZ010000429.1:0-3505 GCA_964588235.1 uncultured Planctomycetales bacterium | reverse complement strand
CCTGGTGGGGCGGCCTCAAGCTCCGGCTGACGACGTAGCCCGGAACCACCCGGCCGGCGAAGCGTTAGCGCAACTCGGGGCCGTGGAAATCCAGGCTAGGCGCGGAGCGCGGGCGCGAGCCGCGCGGCGCAGGCGGCCGCCCGCGCCGCGTCCTCGCTGCGCACCACGACGCGCACGCTCCAGCCGCCGTCGGCGAGCAGCGGGTAGGAGCCGATGGCGACCTGCGGGTCTTCGCGCTGCGCCGCCGCCAGCGCGTCGGCGATCTCGCCCTCCCGCCGGTCCGTGCGCAGCTCGACCCGGTGCAGCGGCGCGCCGCAGAACTCGGGCAGGATCGCCTCGGTCAGGTCCTCGAGCAGCAAGGGCACGCCGGGGAAGACGTAGACGCCCGCGACCGCGAAGCCGAAGGTGCCCGTGCGCGGGCCCACGACCACGCGCGCCCCCTGCGGCGCCAGCGCCATGGTCAGCTCGGCGGCGCTCGCCCCGTCGCCGTAGAAGCCCCGGATGCGGCGCGCGGCCTCCGGGTGCGGGCTGAGGGGCAGGCCCAACGCGGCGGCCACGGCCGGACGCGTCACGTCGTCGTGCGTGGGACCGATGCCGCCGGCCACCACCACGGCGTCGGCCAGGGCGCGCAGGCGCAGGAGCTCGGCCGTGATCTCCGCCTCGCGGTCGGGGCAGGCCGCCAGGCGCTCCACGCGCACGCCCGCCGCCGACAGCCGCGCGAGCAGGAAGGGACCGTTCACGTCGCGGATCTCCCCGGTGAGGATCTCGTCGCCGACGATCAGCACGGCCGCGCTGCGCATTCGAGGAGTGTACGCCGGTCGGGGCCGCGGCTCGGGGGCGTCCTCGGTTGCCGCCCCCGCGCGCGTGGGTGAGGTCCTGGCTTGCTCTCCCTGCGCGCGTGCGGCGCGCCGGGCGGGAGGAGGCGCGGGCGTAGACTCGGGGCCATGCCCCGCCCCGTTCGCTGGCCCGTCCGCTGGCCCGTCCTCCTCGCGCTCGCCCTGCTGGCCCCGGCCCGCGGGCTCGCGCGTCCCGCCGCGGCCGACGGGCCACCGCCGACCTGCGCCGACTGCACCGAGGCGCGCGTGCTCGCTTCGCCCGGCTGGCCGGCGGCGCTGCGCACCTTCCTGCCCCCGGGCCGCCCGGTCGAGCCCCTGGCCTTGCCCCTGCCGCCGGGGCCGCTGCTGCTGCTCGGGCTCACCGGCAGCGACCCCGTCGCCCGCGCCCTGGCCGAGGCGCTGCTCGACCTGGACCCCGAGGGCGACCTGGGCGGCGGCTACGTGGCGGCGGCCTGGACCGACGGCGGGCGGCCCGTGGCCGCGATCTTCGCCGAGGACGCGGCGGCGCTGGCGGCGGCCCGCGACGAGCTCGAGACCTTCACCCCCGAGCGCCGCGCTGAGGCGCCGCGCTCGTTGGAGTTCACGAAGCCCGACGAGCAGGCGGGCGTGCGCGTGGCGCTGGGCCGGCGCGAGGTTCGCCCACGCTGGCGCTGGCGGGGCCTGGCCGGGCTCGCCCCGGGCGAGTCGGCACTCGATCTGGCGGGCGCGCACGCCAACCGGCTGTGCCTCCCGCCCGATGCGCCCGCCCCGGGCACCGAGGCCCTCGCGGCCCACGGCGTCCTGCGGACGACCTCGGAGGCCGGCTCACGGCTCGCGGGACCGGGCGCGGGCGCCGGCCCCACGTCGCCTCCGGAGCGGCTGCTGGTGCCCGACCCGCGGCTGCTCGAGCAGGGCGCGGTCCCCTTCCTGGGCGATGCGCCGGGGGCGCTCCTGGGCGTGACGCTCACGCCCACCTTGCGCGCGCGCCTCTCCCGCGCCTGGGTCGCCGACCTGCGGCGACGCGCGGCCGCGCCGCTCGTGCTGGTGGATCCGTGGATGGAGCCCACGGGCGGCCCCGTGCCGCGGCTGCCCTCCCTGCCACGCGGGATCCCGCGCGAGATCGATGACCTGATCGAGGGCGTGCTGCTCCGGCCCGGCCCCGGCGCGACCACCGCCCTGGCCGCCGCCTGGGCGCCGACCAGCGACGCCGAGGCCTTCCCCGAGCACGCCGAGCTGCTGGCCGCCGCGCCGCCGACGGCCGCCGAGCCCGCGCGCCTGCTCACGGAGACGGCCGCGGGCCTGCGCGCGGCCCTGGACGGGCGCTCGGCCGTGGCGCCCTGGCTCGCGGCCCTTCCGGCGCACCTGGAGGCCGCCGCCGCCGCGCTGCCGCCCGTGGACGCGCAGGTGAGCGCGCGCCTGGTGCCGGAGCCCGTCGTGCCCGACGGACGCCTGGACGAGCGCGCCTGGGCCTTCGCCGCACCCCGGCGGCTGGGCGACGCCGACCTGCTCGCGCTCAGCGACGGCCGTCGCCTCGCGCTGGGCCTGAGGCTGCCGGATGCCTCGGAGGTGCGCGGCGTCGCGCTCGTGCTCACGGGCGACGGCGGGCGGCGCGTCGAGCTGGAGGCGCTCGCCCCGTCCTCCCCGACGGCGCCGGCCGCCCCCGCCGTCACGCGGCACCTCGGCCGGCGCGGCGCGGCGCGCGAGGTGGAGATCCTCGTCGACCGCGAGGCGCTCGGCGGCGACCCCTACCTCACGCGCGTCTTCGGCCTGGAGGTCACCGTCGCCTACGCCGGCGGCCAGTGGCGGCTCCACCCCGGGCCGGGCGCGCTGGTCGTCGTGCGCTGACCCGGCCCGCGCGCCCGGGGGCCTCAGAGGAGGCGCGCGCCCAGCTCCTCGGCCACGGCGCTCCACAGGGTCCGGTGGCGCCCGTGCTGCCAGACGTAGGCGAAGACCTCGAGCGCGCCGCCATCCTCCCCTTCGAACTCCGTCCCGCGGCGCGCGATCCGGCCGTGCGGGTCGAAGGGGTAGGCCACGAGCGAGCCCTCCTCGGGCGGCGCCGGGAAGCGCTCGCCTCCCCGATCGGCCGCGAGGCGGTAGACGACCTCGAGCCGGCAGGCGTGAACGCGCTCCTCGACGAACTCGGGCGGAGGCTCGAGGTCGATCGAGCGAGGGCCGACGCGGAAGATGCCCGCCAGCGTCGCCAGGGCGCCGCGCCGGAGGAAGTGCTGGCGCACCTGCTCGTCCACCTCGAGCCAGTAGGAGGCGGCGTGCGCGGCGAGCCGCTCCGGCGTCAGGGCGGACTCGAGCGCGGCGAGCGCCTGGGGCAGCCGCTCGGGCGTGAGGGCGCGCAGGCCGGCGAGGGCCGGGGGCGTCGGGAGGCCCTGCGCCTCGAGGAACCAGGGCGCGGGCAGGTGGTAGCCGGCGATCTCCGGCCGCGCGAGCGCCCGCCGAAGCGCCTCCCCCGTGCCCAGGCCGGGCGGGAGCAGCAGGGTGAGAGGGCGCTCGTGGGGCAGCAGGTCGTCGGGCAGGGTCCGGGGCATCACCCGAAGGTAGAGCGTGGCGGCGGGAGTGCCTCGGCTATCCCCCCGCCCGGAGGCCGCCCGGGCTCAGCCACAACGCCACCAAGATAGGCGACACGAGGCACGTGCGGCGCGCTGGAGCCGGGCGCTCAGGCCGCTTCCTCCTCCTTG
>CAZPOZ010000428.1:0-3508 GCA_964588235.1 uncultured Planctomycetales bacterium | reverse complement strand
GAGGAAGCGGCCTGAGCGCCCGGCTCCAGCGCGCCGCACGTGCCTCGGGTCGCCCACCTTGGCGGCGTCGTGGTTGAGCCGGCCGGCGTGGAGGGCCGGAGGTCTCCCGACCCCGGCGCCGGGCGTGGGCCCGGCCGAGGGGCCGTGCTCCTCGCGCTGGCGCTGGGCGCGCTGCTGCGCGTGCCGGGCCTGGGGGAGGAGCCCCTGTGGCTGGACGAGGCCACCACGGCCGCCTTCGCCGCGCGCGACCTGAAGGGCAGCGCCCTGGCCGAGATCCAGCACCCGCCGCTCCACACGCTCCTGACGCACGTCGCCGTGCACGCGGGCTCGCCGCCGCCCCCGGAGCGGGAGCCGGGCGTGGGCGCCGACGTGGCCCGGGCGGCCACGGCCTCCAACGCGCTCGCGCGCCTGCCCGCGCTGCTGGCCGGGCTGCTGCTGATCCTGGCCCTGGCCGCCCTGGCCCGCGCGCTGGCCCGTCGCGAGGACGCCGGGCGCGCCGCCGCGCTGGCCGCCTTCCTGGCGGCGGGCTCGCCCTTCTTCGTCGGCCTGTCGCAGGAGGCGCGCAGCTTCTCGCTCCACGCCCTGCTCGCCGTCCTCTCCACCACGCTGGCCCTCCGGCTGCTCGAGCCGCGGGCGCCCGCCCGTGGCGACCGTCTGCGGCTCGCGCTCTACGCCCTCTCGAGCGCGCTGGCGCTGCTGACCCACTACCTGGCGGCGCTGGTGCTGCTGGCGCACGAGCTGCTCCACTGGACCCGGTGGAGCGCGGCCCGCCGGACGGGCGCCCCCCGGCCGGTCTCCGCCCGCGCCTGGCTCCTGGCCCGCGCGGCGGCGGCCGCGGCCTGCCTGCCCTGGGCCCTGTGGGTGCTCGGGCGCCTCTCGAGCGGGGCCGAGGGCCTCCAGGACCGCTCGTGGATCGGCCCCCCCTGGATGCGCGTGCCCTACGGCGTCTTCCGCTGGGCGCTGGGCTACGGCCCCTGGCCGGAGAGCGCCACGGCCTCGGCGGAGCCCGCGTCGCGCCTGCTGCTCGAGGCGGCGCCGTGGATCGCGCTCTTCGTGCTGCCCTGGGCCGCGCTCGCGCTCCACGGGTTCCGGCGGGGCGGGCTCGCCCCGGGCGGGCGCCGGGCCCTGGCGCTGCTGGTGCTGCTGCCCTTCGCGGTGCTCCTGCCGCTGAGCCCCCTCACGCGGCTCGTGCACGAGCGCTACGTGTGCTTCGTCGCGGCCTTCCTGCTGGTGGCCGTCGCGCTGGGGCTGCTCGCCTGCCGGCCGCGGACGCGGGCGCTGCTGGCCCTGCTGCTGGCCCTGGGCTCGGGCGTCGGCTGGTGGGCCGCGGGGCCGCGGGCCCTGCGGGCCAGCCCCTCGCCCGAGCCCTACGGCAAGGAGGCCTGGGACCAGGCCGCGGCCTTCGCCCGCGGGCACGAGCCCACGGCGCTGCTGCTGGCCCCCGGCTACGTCGCGCTGGCCTTCGACCGGGCCTGGCTCCAGGCGGCGGCCGCGCCCGGCGCCCGCGCCGTGCCCGTCCCCGAGCGGCTCGCCTGGCCGCCAGGGAGCGCCGGAGCGCCCGCGCGCGAGGTGCAGGCCCTGCCGCGCCTGCGGCCCGGCCAGCGCCTGGCCGTGGTCACGCGGGGCCTGGGCGCCGGGCGTGCGCGCCTGGAGGCGCTGCTGGCGGCGGCGCCGGGCGGGCTCGAGGTCGTGGCCTCGGCGCGCTTCCCCGCCCAGGCCGGCGTCGAGGTGCGCGTCCTCGTGGCGCAGGACCCCCCGCGGTGAGCGGGCCGGCGTCCCCCCCGGCCGGCGGGCGCGAGCGCGCGCGCGCGCGGGCCGCGGCGGCCGCGCTGGCCTGCGTGGCCCTCGCCCTCCGGCTCGGGCTCCGGCCCTGGGAGGCCTGGTTCAACCCCGACGAGGCCACCTACGTCGAGGGCGCCACCGCCGTCGACCCGGCGGCCTTCGGCGCGCTGTGGCGCGAGCACACGCATCCCCCGGGCTACTGGTGGCTGTGCCGGGCGCTCGCCCGGGTGTCGGCCGAGCCCCTGGTGCTGCGCCTGCCCGCGTTCCTGGGCGGACTGGCGTGCCTGGGCGCGCTGGCCGTGCTGGGGCGCCGGGCGGGGGGGCGGGCCGGCGCGGCGCTGGGGGCGCTGGTGGGGGCGGTCTCCACGGGGCTGGTGCTCCAGTCCGTGGTCGTGCGCCCCTACACCCTGCACGTGTTCGCCACGGCGCTCTGGGGGGGCGCGCTGCTGGCCTGGCTCCGGCGGGGGCAGGGCGCGAGCCTGGTCGCGCTGCTCGTGGGCTCGGTGGCCGCCGTGCTGCTGCTCTACACCTCCGCCGTGACGCTGCTGGCCAGTGCGGCGCTGGCCGCCTGGACGGCCGTGGAGCGGGCGCGCGCGCACGGCCCACGCGCGGCGCTGGGCGGCCTCCTGCGCCTGGGGGCGGCCCTGGCGCCGGCCGCCGCGCTGGCGGCGACGCTCTACCTCACGCACGTCCGGCCGCAGGTGCTGCTCGGGCACCATCTGGCCGACGCGCAGGGCGGCTGGGGGCGGGCCGGCTTCGTGGCGGGCCCGCTGGAGGCGTTGGCCGCGCTGGGCGCGTCGCTGCTCCACGGGGTCGGCCCGGTGCTGGCGCTGCCCGTCTCGCTGCTCTCGCTGGCGGCGCTCCGGCGGCCGCGTCGGGCGCTCACCCGCGCCCCGGTGCGGCTGGCGCTGCTGCTGCTGGTCGCGGCGCTGACGCTGTCGGCGGCGCGGCTGCTGCCGCTGGGCGCCAGCCGGCATGCGCTGCACCTCGTGCCCGCCTGGGTGCTGCTCGCCGCCGAGGGCCTGCGGCCCCTGCGGGCCTGGCTCCGGGCGCGCGGCCGCGGCGGCCGTCGCGGCGCGGCGCGCGGGCGGCTGCTGCGCGCCGCGGGGGCGGCGGCCGCGCTCCTCGGGGTCGGCCTGCTCAGCGGGCTCCTGCCCCGGGGCCTGGCCGGCGGCGTGGACGAGCAGGTGATCCCGCGCGCCGAGGTGGAGGAGGTCGAGCGGGCGCTGCGGGCCTCGGGGCGCGCCTGGTGGCTCACCGACGTGCAGACGCACCACGTCTGGGTCACGCGGCTCCCGGCGCGCGAGCGCGTGGAACGGCCCTGGGCGGCGGGGGGCGGCCGCACGCTGGAGGGCGCCGGCCTCGCCTTCGCCTACCCCTGGTGGGTCTGGAGGCTGCCCCTGGAGCACGCCGGGCCCGACGACCCCCTGGAGCGCGCGCTCGCCTGGCTCGAGGCCCGGGGGCTGGTCGCCGACGGTCGCGTGGGCCTGGTCACCGGCGGCTGGGACGGCGGCTTCGCCGCGCAGGCCGCCCGCGCGCTGCGCTCGCGCCCCGGCGGCGCAACGCTCGTGTCGCTGGAGGCCGGCGGCGCGGGCCTGAGCGCCGCCGTCGTGGACCTGCGCGCGCTGCGGGACTGGCGCGCCGGGCGCTGAGCTCCAACGCCACCAAGAGAGGCGATGCGAGGCACGTGCGGCGCGCTGGAGCCGGGCGCTCAGGCCGCTTCCTC
>CAZPOZ010000427.1:0-3520 GCA_964588235.1 uncultured Planctomycetales bacterium | reverse complement strand
GAAGCCCCACTTCACGCCCGTGGGGAAGCCCGCGCCGCCCCGGCCGCGCAGGCGGCTCGTCTTGACCTCGGCCGTGACCTGCTCGGGCGTCAGCGACGCGAGCGCCTTCTCGAGCGAGGCGTAGGCCCCGCGGGGGCGCGCGACCTCGAGCGCCCACGAGCGCTCGACGCCGAAGTTCCTCGAAAGCACCTTCGTCTCGGGCGTGCGCGCGGCGCTGGTCATGGCTAGGAGCACCCCTCGAGCAGGCGGTCGAGCGACTGGGGGGTGACGTTGCCGTGGGCCTGGCCGTCCACGAAGACCGCCGGCGCCTGCTCGCACAGCCCCAGGCACTCCATCTCCCGGACGGTGAAGCGCCCGGCCGCGTCGGTGCCGCCGGCGTGCCCGTGCCCGTCGTGCGCGGGGATGCCCGCCTTGGCGCAGGCGGTCTTCGTCAGCGCCTCGGCGCCCCGCAGCCAGCACGAGAGGGTGCGGCAGATCCACACCTCGTGCCGGCCCACGGGCTGCGTGTGGTACATGGCGTAGAAGGTCAGCACCCCGCGCACGTGCTGGTCGGGCAGGCCCAGGTACTGGGCCACGCCGGCCTCGACCTCCGGGCTCACCCAGCCGCCGTAGTGGCGCTGCGCCAGGTGCAGCACCGGCAGCAGCGCCGCCTGGCGGGTGGGGTAGCGCGCGAGGATCGCCTCGCAGGCGGTGCGCAGGGCTTCGGGCGGGAACGCGACCGGAGCGGGGGCGGCGGCGGTCACGCTCGCGGCCGCCTGCGTGGCGGCGGCCGCCGCGGCCGCGCGGGCGGCGGCCCCCAGCGCGGCGGCGGCCGCGCCGCGGGGCTGGGCGGTGGGCGGGATGGCGGTCACTTGTCGCACTCCCCCATGACGAAGTCGATCGAGCCCAGGACGGCGACGATGTCGGAGATCAGGCAGCCGGGGAGGATCTCCTTGAGCACCTGCAGGTTCACGAAGGAGGGGGCGCGCATCTTGAGCCGCCAGGGCGCCGCGCCGCCTTCGGAGCGCACGTAGTAGCCGTGCTCGCCCTTGGGGTTCTCGATCATGGAGACGAGCTCGCCCTTGGGCGTGTCCATCTCGCCGGTGATCAGCATGAACTGGTGGATCAGCTGCTCCATGCCCGTGAGCACGCCGTGCTTCTGCGGCAGCACGAACTTGGGCGCGTCCGCCAGCACCGGGCCCCGCGGCATGCGGTCGATGGCCTGCACGACGATGCGGGCCGACTGGCGCAGCTCCTCGATCCGCACGAGGTAGCGGTCGTAGGCGTCGCCCCGCTGGCCCACGGGCACGTCGAAGTCGTACTGCTCGTAGCCGAAGTAGGGCCGGTCCTTGCGCACGTCGTAGGCCACGCCGGAGCCGCGCAGGCAGGGCCCGGTGAGCCCGTAGCCGATCGCCATCTCCCGCGGGATGACGCCCACGCCCTCGTTGCGGATGCGCCAGATGCGGTTGCGGGTGAGCAGCTTCTCCCACAGATCCACCTTCGTGTGGAAGCCGTCGCAGAAGGCCCGGACCTCGGCCAGCCAGCCGTCGTCGGCGTCCCGGGCCACGCCGCCGATGCGCGTGTACGAGGTGGTGAAGCGCGCCCCGGTGAGGAACTCGAAGAAGTTGTAGAGCGTCTCGCGCTCGGTGAACGTGTAGAGGAACACCGTCATGGCGCCCACGTCCATCGAGTAGGCGCCCAGGCCCAGCAGGTGGCTGGAGATGCGTGCCAGCTCGCAGACGACCACGCGCAGGGCGTCGGCCCGCGGGGGCGCCTGGATGCCGCAGACGCGCTCGGCGGCCAGCGCGATCGCGCAGTTGTTCGACAGCGGGGCGAGGTAGTCCAGGCGGTCGGTGTAGGGGATGAAGCGGTGGTAGCCCAGCGTCTCGCCCAGCTTCTCCATGCCCCGGTGCAGGTAGCCCACGTCCGGCACGGCCTTGAGCACGCGCTCGCCGTCCACCTCGAGGACGATCCGCAGCACCCCGTGCGTCGAGGGGTGCTGGGGCCCCATGTTCAGGATCATGCGGTCGCCGAGGTCGCCCGAGGCCTCGAGCCGGATCGGCGCCTCCGGCGGGGGCACCGGGTGCGCGGCCGCAGCGGGCGCGGCCGGGGCCGCGGGGCTCTCTGTGGGTGCGGTCATCGGTCCTGCCTCGGGGCCCGGGAGCGCGAGCGGCCCAAGGTACGGGGCGTCCCCCCCCGGGCGAAGCGCGGAGCGCACAGCGGCCGGGCCGGTCCCGGCCCGCCGTCCCTGCGCGCCCGTGGGCCGCCGTCGAGCCTGCGGAGCTCCGGAGCGGACACGGCCCGGCGCCACGGCCCCGGGCAGCGCCTGCCCGCGCCCGCTGGGACGGCGAGGGCCTCGCCGTTCAGTCGCGGAAGCGCAGGTGGCCCTGGAGCGGGAAGTCCTTGCGCATCGGCCAACCCTCGTAGTCGTGCGGCATGTAGATGCGCGTGAGGTCCGGATGCCCGCTGAAGGCGATCCCGAACATGTCGTAGGTCTCGCGCTCGGCCCAGTTGGCGGCTTCCCACAGGGGGGTGAGGGACGCGATCGCGCCCCCGTCGGCCACACGGGCCTTGACGATCAAGCGCTCCTGGGTCGCCAGGCTCATCACCACGGCGACGACCGTGAAGCGCGGCGACTCCTCGGGGTAGTCCACGGCCGTGTGGTCCACGAGGAAGTCGAACCCCGCGCCCTTCAGGGCCCGGAGCGCCTCCAGCCAGCCCTGCGCGTCGATCAGCACGGCGTGGGAGCCGTGGTGGGAGCTCCAGCGCGGATGGAAGGGGGCCAACGCGGCCTGAGCCGCCGCCGAGACCCCGGCGGGAGCCGCCTCGAGGTAGGTGATCGCCGTCTCCTTCATGCGCCGGACCTCCTCGAGCACCGTAAAAAGACCGATCGGTCTGTTAATATTCTATGCCACGTTCGATCTTAAATCATTTAAGGAACTACAGTTACGTCGCCTCGCGGGCAGGCAGGCCACGGATGGCTCTCTTCTGGGGGCCGTCGCTGGCGAAGCGCTCGTCGGTCGTGGCCAGCGCCAGCGCGGGGCCTTCGCCCCGGCCGGGGAGCGGGCCGGAGGTCTCGAGGAGCGGGGCGGGGCGCGGGGCGGCGTCCGTCTCGAGGGTCAGCCGGTAGGAGCGGTCCTGCGCGATCTTCTTCTGCAGCTGGAGCAGGCAGGTGAGCACCGCGTCGGGACGCGGAGGGCACCCGGGGATGTAGTAGTCCACCGGGATGAACTCGTCGATGCCCTGCACCACGGGGTACGAGCGGAACATTCCGCCCGAGGACGCGCAGGCGCCCATGGCGATGACCCACTTGGGCTCGGCCATCTGGTCGTACAGCCGCGTCATCACCTGGGCCATCTTGTAGGTCAGCGTGCCGGCCACGAGCAGCAGGTCGGCCTGCCGCGGGGAGAAGCGGGCCACCTCCATGCCGAAGCGGGCCATGTCGTAGCGGCTGCACGCCGTGGCCATGAACTCGATGCCGCAGCAGGAGAGGCCCAGGGGCAGCGGCCAGACGCTGTTCTTGCGGCACCAGTTGGCCATG
>CAZPOZ010000426.1:1205-3529 GCA_964588235.1 uncultured Planctomycetales bacterium | reverse complement strand
GGGCCCTTCGGAGGGCGAAACCTCTCTTGCGGAAGGGCCCATGGATGGCCTCTGCGGGCCGTGCCCAAGCAACCGGCGCGCTGGGCCGGTAGCGGAAGGCCGATGACGACGACGACGCGCCTGCGGCCTGCGCAAGGAGGAGGAAGCGGCCTGAGCGCCCGGCTCCAGCGCGACGCACGTGCCTCGCATCGCCCCTCTTGGTGGCGTTGGGGTTCAGCGGCGCCCCGCCTCGTGGGCGGCGAAGAAGCGCTTGAGCGGGCCCAGCCGGACCTCGAGCGTCACGACGCGGCCGGCCGGGACGGTGAGCGTACCCGCGTCGTAGCCCACGCCGCGCTTGTGCACCGCGTAGCGGTACGGGCCCGGCTCGAGGGCCACGACGGGGGGGTCGCCCAGCCGCAGGCGGGTCGCGGCCGAGTGGTCGGGCAGGCCCCGGTCGCGTCCGGGCGGCGCCAGCACGACGGCGTCGGCGTCGAACACGCGGTCCCCCGCCGCGTCGCCCAGCACGAGCACGACGCCGCTGAGCTCGGGGAACACCACCTCCGCCTGCGCCGTGGCGCCGGCCTCGAGGACGACGCGCACCGGCGCCGAGGCCGAGAGCCCGTCGTGGATCTCGACGAAGGCCTCTCCCTCCGGCAGGCCCTCGAAGAGCACCGGCTCGGCGGGATCGGCCGCGGCGGTCGCCCGCCGATGGACCCGGAGGCCGTCCGCCACGCGGCACAGGGTCAGCACGCGCGTGGAGGGCCGCGCCACGCCCGTGAGCGTCCGACGGCAGCCCACGCGCAGGCGTGCCCCACCCGGGGCGCGCTCGGGCTCCAGCGCCACGCGCAGGAACCCAGCGTCGTCGCCGCCGGCGGGGGGACGGGCCGGCAAGGCGTCGGGCCCGGCCAGCGGCACCCGCAGGCGCCGTCCGAGGTGCCCCTCCGCGCTCACCTCGACGGTGGCCTCGGGTGGGTCGCCCGGCCCGCGCAGCACGCGCTCGAGCACGAAGGCCGGGTCGCCCTCCTCGCTCGGGGCCGCGGCGTAGGAGGCGAAGGTCTGCACGGAACCGCCCCCCTCCGGGAGCACGGTGACCCGGATCCAGGCGGCCGGGAGAGAGCGTCCGTCCGGGCCGACCACGTGGAGCGCGAGGCCGCGCACCTCGCCCAGCACCAGCCGCGCGCCCTGCTCGCCCGCCTCGACGACCAGGCCTTCGGCCCCCGGGGTGGGCCTGAGCGTGGAGGAGGAGAGCCCGCTGAGCGCCCGGAGGCCCGGGGAGGTGGGGCGCAGCACGTAGGCGCCGGGCGAGAGGCCCTCGAAGCGCACGCGGCCCTCCTCGTCGCTCACGGCCCGCACGGCCTCCGCGCCCCGCATGGGCAGGCTCGCGACCAGGGAAGCGCTGCCCTGCGCCTGCACGCTCGCCGGCTCCGCGCCCAGGGCGGCGGGCGCGTCGGGGCCCGGGGCGAGCCCGGGTCGCCGCACGGCGCTCGCCAGCACCTCGATCCCCGCGAGGGGGCGCCCCAGCGGATCCTCCACCCGGCCCAAGATGCCCAGGCCGGGCTCCAGACGCAGCACGACGCGCGCACCACGAGCCGGCGCGCGCGCCTCGGTGCAGCGCAGGCCCGGGGCCGTGGCCACCAGGCGGCGCTCGCCTTCGGCCTCGCCCCACGGCAGGGTCACGCAGCCGGCGGCGTCGGTCCGCGCCGGGCCGGGGAGCAGCGGCTCGGCGAGCAGGCCCCAGCGCAGGGCGAGGGAGGCGGGGGTCTCGCGCAGCCACCAGACCTCGGCCCCGGGCACGGGGACGGCCGGACGGCCGGTCACGACGACGACGAGCACGCCGTCGACGGGGGGAGGCGGCTCCGTGGGAGCGGGCGCGTGAGCAGGCTCAGCCGGGTTCGAGGGCGCCGGCCCGGTGGGCGACGGCAGGCCGGAGCCGGGGTCGTCTGCGCCGCCCCCGTCGAGGGAGCCGTCCCCTCCCCGGGCGCCGGGGCGAGCGCCGCCGCCCGCCGGGCCTGCGCCCAGCGCGCCGAACCAGAGCAGCAGGACCGCCAGGAGGCTGACGGCACCCAGCAGCCACCAGCGCAGCGGGGCGTTCGGCTCGCTCACCCGCGACCTCACCGCCCGTCCACGGGACCGCAGCCGGTCGGCGCGGGCGGCTCCTCGGGGTAGGCCTCGCGTCCCCAGCCGTCCAACCCGCCCACGACGCGTCCGGTGGCCGGATCGACGAAGTCGGCCTGCTCGTAGGTGCGTGCGCCCACGGCGCGCCCCTCGGGATCGCGGGCCACGTAGCGCAGCACGTCCACCGTGCGTCCGCCGAAGGTCCGTTGCCCCACGACCTCGAGCGACCA
>CAZPOZ010000426.1:0-1105 GCA_964588235.1 uncultured Planctomycetales bacterium | reverse complement strand
ACCTTGCACTGGAAGTCGAAGTTGATGCAGCGGGCGAAGCCGTCGGTCGTGGCGTTCGAGCACAGCGCGGAGCCGCAGCAGTCGAAGGAGCTGGAGCAGAACGCGCAGACGCCGGAACAGCCGCCGCCGCCGCCGCTACCGCAGGCCGCGAAGGGGACGACGAGCAGGGCCACCGCGAACAAGGCTGCGAGGATGCGCATGGAGTTCCTCCCGGGGAAGACGCGCCGGTGCGCCTAGGCAACCCATTCTACCGGGACGGGGGTGGGGATCAACCCCCCCCTCCCGGGGTCAGGCCCCCGCGACCTCGGCGTCGCGGGTGACGATGCGGCCCACCAGGCCGTACGTGACGGCCTCCTCGGCGGTCATCCAGAAGTCGCGGTGCATGTCCCGCTCGATCTTGTCCAGGGGCTGGCCGGTCTCGGCGGCGAAGAGCTCGTTGGCCTTGCGGCGCACCCGCAGGATCTCGCGCGCGCCGATGGCGATGTCGGAGGCGGTGCCGCGCACGCCCACGCTGGGCTGGTGCAGCATGATGCGGGCGTGCGGCAGGATCAGGCGGCGGTCGCGGGGGGCGGCGAGCATCACGATCGTCGCGGCCGAGGCCGCCAGGCCCGTCACCACGGTGACGACGGGCGCCGACAGGAAGCGGGCCATGTCGAAGATGGCGAAGCCGTCGTCGGCCAGGCCCCCGGGGCTGTTGATCAGCAGCCGGATCGGCTTGGTCTTGCTCAGGGTGTCGAGCAGCACCAGGCTGCGGATCACCTCGCGGGTCAGCTTGGGCTCGATCGCGCCGAAGAGCAGGATCGTGCGGGCCTTGAGGAGGTAGCGCTCGGGGCTGGGCTTGGCCTTCTGCGGGGCGTCCGTGGCGGGCATGGGATCCTCCGGGACGGGAAGACCCTAGCGTCCAGGCAGGCCCGCGCCCCGTTTCGGTAGCAGGCGCAGGCCGGGCGGCCGGGGGCCCCGGTGCTCAGGGGCATGGCCACCCAGTTTGGGGTAGGGCCTCGCGGAGGGTGAGACTCCTCCCGCGGACGGGCCCACGGAGGGCCTCTGAAGGCCGTGCCCAAGCCACCGGCGCGCTGGGCCGGTAGCGGAAGGCCGATGACGACGA
>CAZPOZ010000425.1:0-3532 GCA_964588235.1 uncultured Planctomycetales bacterium | reverse complement strand
GCGGTCAACGTGGCCCTCTTCCTGGCCTGCCTGGCGATGGGCGCGGTGGTGCTGGCCAGCCTCTCGCTGCTCCACGTGCTCACCCGCGCACCGGAGATCGCCCTGCGGCGCGTCGAGGGGGCCACGCGGCGCGACGTGGCGCTGCAGCTCGTGCTGGAGGGGTTGCTGCTCACGGCGGCGGGCTGCGTGCTCGGCCTCGCGCTGGCCGCCGTCCTGGCGGAGGTCCGTGCGCGGCTGGAGCCGGTGTCGGGCTTCACCTGGGCCTTCCCGCCCGGCCAGGCCGCGGTGGCCGTCGGCGTGGCCCTGCTCGTGGGCCTGCTGGCGACCCTGCTGCCGACGCTCGCCTCCGCCCGCCGCGAGCCCGTCGAGGGCCTGAGCGATGCCTGAGCGGACGGAGGGCGCGTCGGGCCGGGGCGGAGGCAGGGCACGGCTCTCCGGGCTGGCGGCGCAGGCCCTGCGCCACCTGGCGCGCCACCCCGCGCGCAGCCTGCTCACCGCCCTCACCAGCGCCGTGGCCATCGCCGTGACGGTCAACGTGATCTCGCTCTCCTACGGCCTGGACGAGGACCTGCGCCGCGACGTCGAGCGGTTCGGGTCGACCACCGTGGACGTCGGCCGCCTGCCCGTCGTGCGGCCCGGCGCGCCCCGGGCGCCGCTCGGGCCGGCCGAGCAGGAGCGCGTGCGCGTGCTGCTCGCGGGCCTGCGCGCGGCGCTGGCGCCCCGGCGGCAGGTGGCGGCCGTGGCGCGGCTCGCGGGCGCCCCGGGCGGCGACCTGCGCGTGCAGTGCCTGTCCACGACCGAGGGCTACCTGCGCACCCTCTCGGTGCGGCCCCTGGCGGGCCGCTGGTTCGAGGCCGCCGACCGCGGGCGGGCCGTGTGCGTGCTGGACGCGGCGCTCGCCCGGCGCCTCGCGCCCGCCGAGCCCGTGGAGCGGCTCGTGGGCGCCCGGATCCACCTCGGCCTGCCCGGGGGCGGGGCCGAGCACGAGGTGCTGGGCGTGCTGGAGGATCCGGTCAGCTGGCGGGACCTGTTCGACGCCTTCGACCTGGGCCAGACCGCGCGCACGCTCACCAGCAGCCTGCTCTCGTTCCGCAACGTCTACCTGCCCGAGGGCGCGCTGGGCGACGGCGAGCTCAGCGGGCTGTCGGTGGCCTTCGAGCGGGCCGGGGACGTGGACGAGGGCGTGCGCCGCCTCACGCGCCTGTGGCCGCGCCTGACGCTGGATCCGGAGCAGCTGGGGCGCGCGTCGGTGGGCGTGTTCGTGCGGCGCGACTGGATGCGCGAGATGGGGGGCGCGACGGCCCTGGGCACCTTCGTGGGCAACGTGCTGTGGCTGGTGGTCGTGGGGGTGGCCGCCGTCATGCTGGCCACGCTCCACCTGATCTCCGTGCGCGAACGCTACGACGAGCTCGCGGTGCGTCGCGCCGAGGGCGCCCGCCGTCGGGACGTGGCCTGGCAGATCGGCCTGGAGGGCACGGCGACGGCCCTGCTCGGGGGCCTGCTGGGCCTGCCCCTGGGCTCGGCGGCCGCGGCCGTGCTGGGCCGGATCGTGGCCGTGCCCTTCCGCTTCGAGGCGGGCTACGCGCTGGCCGCCAGCGGGGTGGCGCTGCTGCTCGGGCTGCTGGCCTCCCTCGCGCCGGCGCTGGCCGCGGCGCGGCTCCAACCGGCCCGCGTCCTGGCCCGGAGGCACACGTGAGCGCCCCCGCGACCGGGACGGCCGTCGTGCGGCTGGAGGCGGCCGGCCGCACCTACGTGACGGGGGCCGGGCCCCTGGAGGCGCTCCGGCCCACCGACCTGACGGTGGAGGCCGGCGAGTGGCTGGCGGTGATGGGGCCGTCGGGCTCGGGCAAGTCCACGCTCCTGCACCTGCTGGGCTGCTTGGACCGGCCGACGACCGGACGCTACCGCTTCGACGGCCGCGACGTGAGCGCGCTGCCCGACGCGGAGCTGGCCGCCGTACGCAACCGCGCGATCGGCTTCGTGTTCCAGCGCTTCCACCTCCTGCGGGACGAGAGCGCCCGCCACAACGTCGAGCTGCCGCTGCTCTACGCCGGGCTCCCGCGCCGCGAGCGCCGCGAGCGGGCGCTCGCGGCGCTGGCCTCCGTGGGGCTCGAGGCCCGGGCGGCGCACGCCCCGGGCGCCCTCTCGGGCGGCGAGCAGCAGCGCGTGGCCCTGGCGCGCGCCCTGGTGAAGCGCCCGCGGCTGCTGCTGCTGGACGAGCCCACGGGCAACCTGGACTCGGCGGCGGGAGCGCAGGTGCTCGGGATCGTGGCCCGCGAGCACGCGGCGGGCGTCACGGTGATCCTGATCACCCACGACCCGCTGGTGGCCTCGCGCGCCAGCCGCCGGCTCACCCTGCGCGACGGCCGCCTGCTCGACCCGGGGGCCGGGCCGCCCGTCGCGGGCACTTGAGCCCCAACGCCACCAAGACAGGCGATGCGACGCACGTGCGGCGCGCTGGAGCCGGGCGCTCAGGCCGCTTCCTCCTCCTTGCGCAGGCCTCGAGGCGCGGCGTCGTCGTCAGCGGCCTTCCGCTACCGGCCCAGCGCCCCGGTGGCTTGGGCACGGCCTGTAGAGGCCATCCACAACCCCTTCCGCGGGAGCGATCTCGCCCTCCCAAGGACCCTGCCCCCAACCTGGTGGCCATGGGCTTGAGCCCGGGGGGGGAGTTGGTCGAAGAAGGAGCCGGCTGCTCCCGTGCTGCGCGCCCTCCCCGCCATCGCCGCCGCCCTGCTGCTGCACCTCGCGTGCGCGGCCCCGGCCCGGGCCGAGGAGGTGTTCGAGCTGGAGAACGGCGTCGTCCTGCGCGGCACCGTCGCGCGCGAGACCGGCTCCGAGGTGGTCATCCGCCTCTCGGGCTTCCCCGAGGACGCCCGCGTGACCGTGCAGACCGCGCGCATCGTGGCCCGGCGCGCGGGGACCCTGGGACGGCCGCGCCTGCCGGAGGCCTCGTCCCGGCCCGCCTTCACCGACGCGCCCAGCGCCGGCGACGTGCCCCTGCCGCGTTTCTCCGGGCGGCCCTGGAGCGTCGCCGCGCCGGGCCTGCTGCCGCTGGAGGAGCCCAGCGTCCAGCGCGAGGGCTTCTTCGAGCGCCTGCCGCGGGTGGTGGCCATGGCCATGCCCACCGACGGGCCGACGCGGGGCCTGCTGGCGGGGCTGCTCTACGGCACCCTGCTCGCGCTCGTGCTCCTGGGCGGAAGGCTGCTCGAGATCGAAGGCCTCAACCTGGCGCGGGCCGCGCTGCTCTCGGCGGTGCTCGGCGGCCTGCTGCTGGCCGACGCGGTCTTCCGGGCCGCGCTGCTGCGCGCCGACCGCGCGCCCTGGGTCGTGCCCGGGCAGGCCCTCGCCTGGCTGGGCGTCGCCTGGACCACGTTGCGCTGCGGCGCGGGCCGGGCCGTGCTGCTGCTCGCCTTCCTGCTGTTCAGCGTGGGCGTGGCCGGGTTCGCGGCCGGCGCGGTGCTCGTCGCCCTCTGAGGCGCAACGCCACCAAGAGGGGCGATGCGAGGCACGTGCGGCGCGCTGGAGCCGGGCG
>CAZPOZ010000424.1:0-3540 GCA_964588235.1 uncultured Planctomycetales bacterium | reverse complement strand
TCGGCCTTCCGCTACCGGCCCAGCGCGCCGGTTGCTTGGGAACGGCCTTCAGAGGACATCCGTGGGCCCGTCCGCGGGGGGAGTCTCACCCTCCGCGAGGCCCTGCCCCTGACTGGGTGGCCCTGACGCTCAGCGCCCGGCTGACGCGGGCTCGCGCAGGTACTTGCGCAGGTCCTCGACGTGGTCCTGCTCCTCGCGCACCATCTGCCGGGCCAGCTCCTCGAGGGCCACCTCCTCGTCGGGCACCATCCGGAGCAGGCGCACGTACTCCGCCAGGGCACGCTCCTCGGCCGCCAGGTTCACCTGCAGCATCTCCTCGAGCGTGTGCTGCTCGGGCTCCCAGGCGGCCTCGATGCGCACCTGCGGATGCCCGCCCAGCGAGACGATCTTCTCCCCGAGCAGCGTGGCGTGCATCAGGCTCTCGGTGGCCTGCTGGCGCAGGTAGGTCACGGCCGTGTTCCGGTGGAAGCCGAAGACCATGAAGGAGTGGTGCAGGTAGCGGTTGACGCCCTCCAGCTCGAGACGCAGCAGGAGGTTGAGCTGATCGAGCACGTCCTGGCGGTTCATGGGGGGGCTCCGGGGGTGGCCGCGAGGCTAGCCGCTCCCGGGCGTCCCTCCGCCGGGAACCGGGGGCGGGGCCGGGACGCGTAGCATGGCCCGCTCTCCCGGCCGGGCCTCGGGCCGCGCCCGGGCGGCCCGCGGAGGCGACGTGCTGCTCCTGATCCCCACCCCGCGTGAGGCCCGGGCGATCCTGGATGGCGGGCGCCCCCCGCGCTGCGAGGATCCGGAGACGCTCGAGCTGGGCGGGCGGCCCGTGCGCGTCGCGCTGTGCGGCTTCGGCCCGGCGGCGGCCGGCGCCCTCGCCGCGCTGGCCCTCGCGCGGGAGCGGCCCCGCAAGGCCCTGCTGGTGGGGGTGGCCGGCGCCTACGACCTCTCCCGCACGCCCCGGGGCTCTCTGTTCGCGGCGAACAGCGTGCGCTTCGCCGACCTGGGCAGCGGGCGCGGGGCCGTGCGCCGCAGCGCCCAGGCGCTGGGGTTCGAGCAGGCCCCGCCGGGCCCGGGACGGCCGGCCGTAGGCGACGCTCTCCCCGTGGCGGTCTCGCCCGGGGCCCCTGCTCTGCCCGTGGGCGGGCTCCTGACGGTGGCCGCGGCCAGCGGCAGCCTCGAGGAGGGCCGCGAGCGGGCCCGGGCCTTCCCGGAGGCCTTGGGCGAGGACATGGAGGGCTTCTCCGTCGCCTTGGCCGCCCAGCGCCTGGGCATCGCCCTGTCCATCGTGCGCGGGGTGAGCAACCTGGCGGGGGAGGAGCAGCGGGAAGCCTGGGACCTGCCGGGGGCGCTCTCGGCGCTCCGGGCCTGGCTGCTGGGGGGCGGCCTGCCCGCCCGCTGACGCGTGGGGAGGATCGCGGGCGCCGCCCGTGCCTGCGGGCGCGGAGGGTGCGGGCCGGGGGAAGACAGCGGCTCCGCCGGGTGGCAGTCCGGCGGAGCCGCAGGGGAGTCAGGTCCGCAACCGGCAGTTGGGCAGGTCGTTGGCAGGCAGGTGGGAGGTAGGCAGGCAGAAGGCGCGGCACTGACCCGGCGAGCCGGGGTCGCCCCCGGGCGCCTTCTGCCTATCGGCCAAGCCCGAGGCGCCCCTGAACGGCGGCGCAAGGCCCGGTAGACTGCAGGGGGGCCTGGGCCTTCCCAAACGATGCATCCCGCCCGCCGCGACGCCGCCCGAACCCGACCTTGCTCCCGGCGCGCGGCCCTCGCCGTGGGAGCCGCGCTGCTGGGCACGGTCGCGCTGGGGGCCTGTGAGGGGCGTGCGCAGCCCCCGGGCCCGCCGCCGATCCAACCCTCGCCCAACGGCCAGTACGTGGGCCAGGAGCTGTGGATCGCCTTCTCCTCGCCGGGGCTGGACCCCGAGGGGCGCCGACCCCGGCGCACCCGGGAGGAGGCGCGGGCCCTCGTGGACCGCCTGCGCTCGCAGGTCGAGGCCGGAACCCCGGTCGGGGCCCTGACCTGGGAGCACAGCAACGCCCCCGGCTCCTACGCCCAGGGCTTCTCGGGCGTGCTGCCCCGCGATCGCGCGCGCCCCGACGTGCGCGACGACGCCCTCATGCGCACCCCCGTGGGCCGGCTCAGCCCGATCGTCGAGTGGCACGACGGCTTCTGGTTCGCCCGGCGCGTCGACCTGGAGCAGGGCCGTCGCCTGCAGGAGCTGTTCGAACGCCTGGGGCGCCTGCGCGTGCGGGCGCGGGTGATCCACGTGCACCACCGGGATGCGTATCCCTGGAAGCACAACATCACCCGCACGCGCGAGCAGGCGGTGGAGCACGCCCGGGCCCTGCTCGCCCGGCTGAGCGCAGGCGAGGACTTCGCCGCTCTGGCGCGGGCGGCCTCCGAGGACGACAGCGGCGACCGCGACGGCGTGTTGCGCACGGTGCACCCCGACCCGGCCCGGCCCACGGAGTGGCTGACGGTCTCCGACCCCGGCTACCCCTGGCAGCTGCTCAAGGTGCTCTTCGTGGACGGACCCGTCGGCCGGCCGTGGACCGACGTGGTCGTGCACGGCCGGGGGATGGACCTCGTGGAGGTGCTCGAGCGCCGCGAGGTCGAGGGCGGCCCGGCCCGCTGAGCCGACCCGGTGGAGCGTGCGGGCCGCGGGGCGGCCTCGGCCTCACGCGGGCGCGTCGGCACGCGCGGGCGGCCCTGCCGCCGGCAGGCGCACGCGGAAGGTGGTTCCCTGCCCGGGGGCGCTCCGCACCTCGATGCGGCCGCCGTGGGCGTCCACGATCCGGCGCACGATCGCCAGGCCCAGGCCCGTGCCCTCGCGTTTGCCCTGCGTGAAGAAGGGCTCGAAGAGGCGCGCCTGCGTGGTCGCGTCCATGCCGTGGCCGGTGTCGGAGACGCTGAGCAGCAGGTCGCCGCCCTCGAGTCCCGCGCCCAGGGTCAGGGTGCCGCCGTCGGGCATGGCCTGCGCGGCGTTGCGGGCGAGGTTCTCGAGCACGCGCCGCAGCGCGGACCCGTCCAGGCGCGCCGCCCCGACGCGCCCGGGCGTGCGCACGACGCGCACCGGGCCGTCGCCGTAGGCGGCCGAGAGGTCGTCCCCCAGCTCGGCGAGCAGCGCGTCCACGTCGGTCTTGGCGAACAGGTAGGCCTCGTCGCCGCGCACGAAGCCCAGGATCGCGCGCAGCATCTCGCGCAGGCGCTGGCCCTGGCGGCGGATGCCGGCGGCGCAGCGCAGGCGCACGTCGGGCGGCGGGTCGCGCTCGATCACGTCGGCGTAGCCGCGCACCGCCGACAGCGGGCCCGAGAGGTCGTGGACCAGCGTGGCCGCCAGGCGCCCGACGGTGGCCAGGCGCTCGGCGTGGAGCCGCTGCTCGAGCAGCCGGGCGTTCTCCAGGGCCACGGCCGCGTAGGCGGCGAAGGCGGCCAGGAACCCGGCGTCCTCCGCCGTGAACGGGCCGTCACGGCGGTTGAGCACCTCCAGCGCCCCCAGGACCGCGCCGCCGCGCACCCGCAGCGGCACCGCCAGCAGGGAGCCCGTGCGGTAGCCCGTGG
>CAZPOZ010000423.1:0-3540 GCA_964588235.1 uncultured Planctomycetales bacterium | reverse complement strand
GGGGCGGCCCCGGGGGAGGCGCCGCCCCGAGCCTGAGCGGCCGGGAGGGCGGCCCTGGGGTCGCGCCGCCGGCCGCCGCCGGGGGCGCGTACGCGCTCTGCGGCCTCACCCGGCGCGAGGGGCGTCCCGTGCCGGCCGCGCTGCGGCTGTGGAGGATCGAGCCGGCCGACCCCGTGGAGCCCGCCGTCGAGATCGGCATCGGGGAGCCGCGGATCGAGGAGCGGGGGCGCACGGCGAGCGACGCGCAGGGGCGCTTCCGCTTCGACGCCCTGCCGGCCGGCCGCTACGCGGTCGCGGCCGAGGCGCAGGACGGGACGCGCGCCACGGAGGCGGCCGTGCTCTCGGCCACGCAGGCCGAGGCCGTGGTCGCGCTCGACCTGACGGCGCCGCTCCACGAGGTCCGCGGGCGCGTGCGCACCGCGCTCGGCGCGCCCTGGCGGGGGCGCGTGGCGGCGTGCCGCGACCCCGGCCTGTGGGCCTGGTCCTCTGCGCCGCTCCCCGGCGACCCGGCGCCGGTGGAGACCGACGCCGAGGGCCGCTTCGTGCTGCGCGGCGTCACGCGCGGCTGGGCGCGGGTCGTGGCCCTGGGCGCGCCCGCGTTCCGCGCCGTGGGGCCCGAGATCGACGTGCCGGCCGCCGACCCCGTGGAGCTCGTGCTGCCCGTGGGTGGGGCGGTCTCCCCGGGGCGCGTGCGGGACGCCGTCACCGGGCAGCCCGTGGGCGGAGCCCGCGTGCGCGCCTTCGCCAGCACCCTCCCCGGCCAGGCGACGACCTTCGTGCAGGCGGTGTCGGGGGCCGACGGGCGCTTCGCCCTGCCGTGCGTCCACGACCCCACCGACGTGCTCGTGGAGGCCGAGGGCTACGCGACGCAGGCCCTGGGCCTGCTGGGTGGCTCCGCCCTGCTCGACGTGCGCCTGGCGCGCGGGTCGCGGCTCGTCGGCCGGCTCGTGCGCGCCGCCGACGGCGCCCCGCTGCCGCGCGTGGGGCTGGTGGCCGAGGGGTTCCAGGGCGTCGCCTGGGCCCGCCTCCACCCGCGCGCCGTCAGCGACGCCGACGGCCGCTTCACCTTCGAGGGCCTGGCCCCGGCGTCCTACACGCTCGACCTCGAGGATCCGGACTGGACCCTCGACCCGCAGCGGGTGGAGGTGGGCGGCCCTGGGCGACCCCGGGGGCTGCGGCCCGAGCCGCTGCTGCTCGAGGCGCTGCCGGCGCTGCGCCTGCGCGTGACCGTGGTCGATCCTGCCGGACGACCCGTCCCGGGGGCGCGCATCCACGTCTACGAGGCCGAGGCCGATGCGGGCGGGCGCCAGGAGGTGCTGGCCTCGGCGCGCACGGGGACCGAGGGCCTGGGCGAAGTTCGGCCCCGCGCCCCCGCCGCGGCCTACCTCGTGCGCGCCTCCGCCGAGGGCTGGTCCGACGGGCTCGCGGAGGCGCTGCCCCGTGCCGCGGGCGTGGATCTGCAGGTCGCGCTGCGGCCCGCGCGGGCGCTCGACGTGCTCGTGCGCACGGAGGAGGGGGAGCCGGTCGCGGGCGCCCGGGTGGGGGCCTCCTCGGGCCGGCTGGCCCAGGAGCGGACCTGGGCCCGGTGCGACGCGCAGGGCCGCGCTCGGCTGGACCTGCTCGCGGCGCTGGCCCCCGACCTCGCCGTGCGCGCCGACGGCTTCGAGGAGTCATGGCGCTGGCTCACGTCGGAGGAGGTCGAGGACGCAGGCCTGGCGCCGGTCGTCGTCGTGCTGGCGCCGGAGCCCCGCGACCCGCCTGCACCCCCGCCGCCCGACCCGGTGGAGGCCGCGCGGGCGCTGGCAGACGATCGCCCGCCGGCGGAGGATCGGTGGCTGCCCGAGCCCGGGCTGCCCGAGCCCGGGCCGTCCGAGCCGGGCGAGGCCGCCCCGGCGACCCCCAGGGCACGCGTGCGCCTGCGCGTCCTGGACCCAGAGGGGCAGCCCGTCGCCGGCGTCGAAGTGCGTGCGTCCTGGGAGGTGGAGGTGCAGCGGCTCGGGGCCTCCCTCCCGCTCGCCGCGTCGGCCACCTCGAACGTGCTGGGGCTGGCGCTGCTCGAGGGCGCCCTGCCCGGAGACGGATCGGTCGGGCTGACGCTCTCGCCCCCCTCGGCGCGCCGCGACCTGCTCTTCACGCGGGTCCCGCGTTGGGACCCGGCCCAGCAGGAGCTGCGCTTGCGGCCTGCGCTGGTGGTGGAGGGGCGCGTGCTGGACGAGCGGGACCAGCCCGTGCCGGGGGTGGCGGTGGGGGTGGTGGCGCCGGAGGCCGACCCGCGCGCCGACGTGCTCCCCCGGTTCGAGCAGGCGGCCGCCGTCACCGACGCCGCGGGCCGGTTCCGGCTCGGGGGGCTGACGGAGGGGCCGCTGACCCTGTGCGCCGCCAGCGGCCGGTTCGCGGCCCAGGCCGTGCGCGGGCTGGAGTTCCTCGGGCCGGGCCTGGATCCGGGGCTCGTCGTCTCCGAGCCCCGCGACCACCTGGACGAGGTCGTGGGCCCGCCCGTGCCCACGGAGGCCGGCGCGCGCGGCGTCGTGCTCCGTCTCGCCCTCGGGCGCGGGCTCCGCGTGCGCCTGCTTCGGCCCGGGCCCCTGCCGCGCCGGCTGCGCGCCTGGCTCACGCCGGAGCACCCGCCGGGGGCGCCGGGGCCGGAGGTGGGGGAGGGGGACATGGGGTGGTTCGCGCTGCTCACCCGCGAGGACCGCGCCTTCAGCGCCCCGTTCGGGGAGGGGGGCGAAGCCCGCTTCCGCTTCGCGCCGGAGGGCCAGCGCTACACGCTGTGGGTCGGCCCCCTGCCCGACGGCAGCGCCGCGCACGTGCGCGGCCTGACGGCCGGGACCGCGCCCGTGGAGGTGCGGGCCGAGCACGCGGGCTCGATCTCGGGCCGCGTGCTCGTCGAGGGCGAGCCGGCGGCCGGGGTCCACGTGCGGCCGTCGGACGACTCGATCGTGCAGGTGGTCCTGACGGACAGCCGTGGCCGCTTCGTGCTCCGGGGCCTCCCCGCCGGACGCCAGGGCCTGATCGCCTTCCGTCCCCTGACGCGCTGGGGGCCGCCGGCCTTCGAGGCCCGGGCCGAGGCCGACGTGGGCTCCGAGGTGCGCATCGAGGCGTCCCTGCGCTGACCGCGGCGCCCGGCAGGGCTTGCGCGGCCGCTCCACCTGTTCCATGCTCCCCGCCCACGAGGAGCCCCATGAGCCGCACCCCCCAGCGCCCCGTCGTCCCCACCTCCGGCCGCAAGCGCAGCCTGGGCCGCTCCCGGCTCCAGCGGGTCCGCCCCGAGCAGCTCAACGCCGCGCTGGCGGCGAAGAAGGGGCCGGTGTCGCAGTTCATGGCGCACCACTACCGCCACTTCAACGCCGCCGCGCTGATCGACGCGGCCAAGGCCTACGATGCGCACCTGAACAAGGGCGGGACGATGCTCGTGACCCTGGCGGGGGCGATGAGCACCGCGGAGCTGGGCCTGGTGCTGGCCGAGTGCATCCGCCAGGGCAAGGTGCACGCCATCGTCTGCACCGGGGCCAACCTGGAGGAGGACCTGTTCAACCT
>CAZPOZ010000422.1:0-3552 GCA_964588235.1 uncultured Planctomycetales bacterium | reverse complement strand
GCTTGACGAGGTAGTCGTCGGCCCCGCGGTCCAGCCCGCGCACGCGGTCTTCCACGGCGGCGCGCCCCGTGAGGATCAGCACGGGCAGCGTGGAGCCCGAGGCCCGGAGCCGGCCGAGCACGTGGAGCCCGTCCTGGCCGGGCAGGCCCAGGTCGAGCACGGCCAGGTCGGCCGTCCCGCCGGCGAGCAGGCGCTCCCCCTCCAGCCCGTCCGCCGCGGTCTGAACGCTCCAACCCTCCTGGGCGAAGGCGCGGGCCAGCACGCTCGAGAGGCGCGGGTCGTCCTCGATCACCACGATGCGCACGCGGGAGGCTCCGGGCCGGGGTCCGTCCCCGTGGTTGTAGCCCTGACGGCGCGGTCCGGCCCCCCCCGCCGGCAAGATGAGCGCGCTTCTCATCGGGCGCTCACCGGGCGCCAAGGTCGCTGCTCTAGGCTCGAAGCATGACCGACGCACGCCCCCTCCTGCCGCTGGCGGCCGCCCTCGCCCTGGGCCTCGTCGCCCCCGCCGCCGCGCCCGCCGAGCCCGCCGAGCCCTCGACGGCCTTCTTCGACGAGGCCCGGGTCCACGAGCTGGTGCTCACCCTGGCGCCGGCCGACCTGGCCGAGCTGGAAGCCACGGCGCCCCGGCGCCGCAGGCCCCCGCCCCCCGGAGGGCCCGGCGGCCCGGGCGGCGAAGGGGCGGGCCGGGGCGGCCCGCCCCCCGAGGGGCCGACCGACGACGACTTCCTCTACGTGCCCGCCTCGCTGTCGATCGACGGCGCCGCGCCGCTCTCGATCGCCGCCCGCTGGAAGGGCAACTCCTCGTTCCAGTGGGCGCGGGGCCACGGCAAGAAGTCGTGGAAGCTCGACTTCGACCGGGTCGTGAAGGACCAGGCCTTCCTCGGGCTGACGAAGCTGAACCTGCAGAACGGGGCCATGGACTCGACGCTCATGCGCGAGTCGGTCGCCTACGAGCTCTACCGGGCCTTCGGCGTGCCCGCCCCGCGCACCACCTTCGCGCGGGTCGAGCTGGCGCTCGGCGGCGGCGGCCGGCGGCCCCTGGGCGTCTACACCGTGGTCGAGCAGGTGGACGCGGCCTTCCTGCGGCGCGCCTTCGGCGAGGACCGGGGGCTGCTGGTCAAGCCCGAGCGCGCGGGCGACCTGCGCCTGAGGCCCGGCGAGGACGCCGAGGCGCTGGCCGAGCGCCTGGGCGTGAAGCGTGAGGGGCGCGCCGAGGACCGCGCCGCGCTGCACGAGCTGGTCGCGCTGCTCAGCCTCGAGGTCGAGGGGCGCCCCGACGACTTCGAACGGCGCCTGGCCGCCCGGCTCGACCTGGAGGCCTTCCTGCGCTGGTGGGCGCTGGCCACCCTGCTGGGCGACGTGGACACGCTGGCCGGCATGGGCCACAACGCCTACCTCTACGTGCGGCCCGCCGACGGCCGGGTGACGCTGATCCCCTGGGATCTGAACCACGCCTTCGGCGGGATGCCCGGCACGCCGGTCGAGCAGGCCGTCCACTGGAGCATCGACCGCCCCTTCACCGGCTCCAAGCGGCTGTTCGAGCACGTGCTGGCCTCTGCGGCCCTCCAGGCGCGCTTCCGGGCGCTCCTGACGGAGGCGCTGGAGAGCCTGTACTCCAGGCCCCGCGTGGCCGACCTCGTGGAGCGGCGGCGCGCGGCGCTCGCGCCCCGCTTCGCCGAGCCCGAGGCCCGGCTCGCGGCCGAGCGCTGGGCCGCCGCGCTGTCCGACGACGTGGATCGCACGCTGCCGTTCGGCCCCCCCGGAGGCCCCGCGGGCGGTCCGCCCGCGGGCCCGCCCGGCGGCCGGCCCGGGGGCGCCCGCCGGGAGCCGGGCCTGCTCTCCTTCGTGGAGCGGCGGGCCGCGAGCGTGCGCGAGCAGCTGGCCGGCACGCGCGTGGGCGTGCGCATCGAGGGCGGTCCCCCTGGAGGTGTGCGATGAGCGAGCCCCCTGCGGGCGCCTGCGTGCGCTGGGAGTGGAAGGTGGTCCTGGGCGTGGCGGAGGCGATCCGCGTGGCCCGGCGGGCGGCCCGCCTGCTCGCCCGCGACCCCTACACGCTGGCCGCGCCCGACGGCGGCTACCCCGTGGCCTCCGTCTACCTGGCCCCCCGCGGCGGCCCGCGCCGCGGCACGCCGCACTGGCGCGTGCGCCGCTACGGCGACGACCGCCTGGTGTGGCTCGAGCGCAAGGAGAACGTGGGCGGGCGCGTGACCAAGCGCCGCCGGGCCTTCGAGGCGGCGCTCGCCTCGGGCCCGGCGGCGGCCCTGCCCCCGGGGCACCCGGCGCGGGCCTGGTTCGAGGAGGTCGAGGCGCTGCAGCTCGCGCCCTGCGTCGTGGTGAGCTACCTGCGCGAGGCCTGGATCGTCCCCGGCACGTCCGCGCGGCTGACGATCGACCGCCACGTGCGCGCCCGGCCGGCGGCCCGGCGCACCCCCGAGAGCGTGGAAGGGGGCGTGCCGGTGCTGGAAGCCGGCGTGCTCGAGCTGAAGTTCGACGACGCGCCCCCGGAGCCGTTCCGTCGCCTGCTCCGCGCGGAGGGCCTCTCGCCCCGGCCGTGGTCGAAGGTGCGCGCGGCCGTGGAGGCCCTCGAGCGGCGCCCGCTGCTGACGCCGCGGCAGGTGCCCGCGTGACGCTCGGCGTGCAGGACGGCTCGACCGCCGCGCTCCTCGGGGTCCCCACGGCCCTGCTGGTCACGCTGCTGCTGCGCCTGGGCGTGGCGCTGGCGCTGGGCACGGGCATCGCCGCCCTGCACCTGCGCCTGAGGGCCCGGGCCGGAGGGGCGCCCCTGGGCGGCGCCCTGGCCATGCTGGCGCCGCTGATCGCCCTGGTGGTCTGGGCCATCGGCGGCGACATCGCCCGCGCCTTCGGCCTGGTGGGCGTGCTGGCCATCGTGCGCTTCCGGACGGTGGTGCGCGACCCGGCCGACAGCGTGTTCGTGCTCTTCTCGGTGGCCGCCGGCGTGACCGCCGCCGCGGCCGAGCACCTGGCCGTGCCGGTGGCGGGCACCCTGGCGCTGGCCCTGGGGCTGCTGGCCCTGGAGCGGCTGGGGCCGCGCTACAACCTCAGCGGGGCGCAGCGCCGGCTCGTGGTGCGGGTCGCCGCCCAGGCCCTGCCGGCGGTGGAGGCCGCCCTGGCCGGGGCGGGCTTCACCTCCGTGCGCCTGGCGGGGCTGGAAGCCCTCAAGGGCGGCGGCGTGGTGGACGCCCGCTTCACCGTGCGCGCCGACCAGTCGGAGAAGGTGGACCGGCTCGTGCTGCGCCTGGCGGCCCTGGACGGCGTGGTCAAGGCGCGCTCCTTCAGCCCGCGCGGCTGAGCCGGGCGGGGGGCCGCAAAGCCTGACGCGCGGCGGGGGGCGCGTAGGATCGCGGGGTGACCGCCGCGCCGCAGACGCACATCCGCAACTTCTGCATCGTCGCGCACATCGACCACGGGAAGTCCACCCTGGCCGACCGCATCCTGGAGATCGGCGGCCTGATCAAGCCGGGGGCCGGCGTGACCCAGGTGCTGGACGACCTCGACCTGGAGCGCGAGCGGGGCATCACGATCAAGGCCCGG
>CAZPOZ010000421.1:0-3576 GCA_964588235.1 uncultured Planctomycetales bacterium | reverse complement strand
CGCTGGACGCGCGCCGCCGTGGAGGCGCGCGCCCGCGACGACCAGGCCCTGTTCGGCATCGTGCAGGGCGGGCTCGACGCGGAGCTGCGCGCGCGGAGCGCCCGCGACCTCGTGGAGCTGGGCCTGCCCGGCTACGCGCTGGGCGGCCTGGCCGTGGGCGAGGGGCCCGAGGCCCTCAGAGCCACCCTGGCCGCCACGGTGCCGCTGCTGCCCGCGGACCGGCCCCGCTACCTGATGGGCGTGGGCCGCCCCGCCGACCTGCTCGACGCCGTCGCCCTGGGCATCGACCTGTTCGACTGCGTGCTGCCCACGCGCAACGGGCGGCGCGGCTACCTCTTCACCCCCGACGGGCCCGTGCGCATCGACGCCCGCGCCTTCGAGGCCGACGGCCGTCCGCTCGACCCGACCTGCCCCTGCGAGGCCTGCACGCGCTGCTCGCGCTCCTACCTGCGCCACCTCTTCGCCACGGGCGAGCACACGGCCACCACCCTGGGGGCGCTGCACAACGTGACCTTCCTCGTGCGCCTGCTGCGCGCGGCCCGGGCCGCGCTGCTCACCGGGACCTTCGCTCCCTGGCGCGCCGCCGTGCTGGCGCGCTACGCCGCCGGCGAGGCGGCCTGGGAGGCCGAGCACGCCCGGGATCCCGAGGGCGCGCTGGGCAGCCGGCGCGCCCGCGAGGAGCAGCGCTCGCGCCGCAACCGCGGGACGCCGTAGCCGGAGCGGGAACGGCCGCGCGCCCGGCCCCGCGGCCTCCCCGCTACAGGCTCTTGAGCGCCCGGTAGATCTCCTGCAGCTGGCTCCAGAGCGCGTTGGCCCGCTTGTGGCGCGGCTCCCGCTCGAGCAGCCCGTTGAGGAAGGTGCGCGCGTCGCCGAGCAGGGCCATGCCTTCCGTGCGCTTGCCCTCGAAGGCCTCGGCGTCGCCCCGGTCCATGGCGCGCAGCGCGCGTCCCAGCTCGCGGGCCTTGGGCAGGACCTCCTTCTCGATGCGCGCGAGCTCGCGCTCCTCCGGGTCGGCCGGGGCCGCCGGCGCCGCCTCCGGGGCCGGGGTCGAAGGCTCGGCCGGGGCGGGGGGCGCGGGGGGCGCCGCCGGGGGCTTGGGGTCGGGTGCCCGGCTCGTCACGAAGCCCGCGAGCCAGCCGTTGAAGTCGGACAGCACGCCCGGGACGTCGGGGCGCCGCCCCTCCTCGTAGCCGAAGAAGCCGTAGGCGACGGCGCCGGCAGCGTACGCGCAGGCCAAGCCGACGACGAGGCGCGCGATGAGCTTGCTCATGGGCGCACGACGGTACCCTCGCCGGCCAGCGGTCGGGTCTTTTCCGCACGCCGACGGCCCCCCCCACGCTGAACGCGGCCGTCCCGCCGCCGTTAGAGTCGAGGTCATGGCGACCTCCGGTCCCCTCCCGGCCGGCTCCCCCCGCCCGGGCCCGGACCCGCCCGGCGCGCCGGAGCGCAGCGATCACGAGCTGCTGGCCGCCATGGCCCGCGAAGAGCCCGGCGCCTTCGCGTCGCTGGTCGGCCGCTGGCGTCCGCGGGTCGTGAACTTCCTCATCAGCCGCGGCGCTGACCCCGAGGGCGCGGAAGACTGCGCCCAGGAGACGTTCATCCGCGTCCATGGCTACCGGCACGCCTACCGCCCCGAGGCGCCGTTCACCGCCTTCCTGTTCACCGTGGCGCGCAACGCGCTGCTGGACTGGAAGCGCGCGCGCAACCGCCGCCGCGCCCGCGACGGGGACGAGGCGGGCCTGGAGGGCGTCGCCTCCGCGCCCGCGCCCGACGCGGCGGCCCGCCTCGACCTCGAGGCGGCCCTGGGCCGCCTCCCGCCCCACCTGCGCAGCGTGGCCGAGCTGGCCGGGCTCCGGGGGCTGCCCTACCAGGCGGTGGCCGTGCTGCTGGGCATCCCGGAGGGCACCGTGAAGTCGCGCATGCACCACGTCGTGCTGCGCCTGCGCGAGGCGCTGGGCGCATGAGCCGCCTCGGGCGCCCCGCCCCCTGCCCGCCGCCGGAGGACCTCACGGCCCTCGCGCACGGGGAGGGCTCCGCGGAGGAGCGGGCGCGGCTGCTGCGCCATCTGCTGGGCTGCCCGCCCTGCCACGCGCTGCACGGCGCGGCGCTGGCCGTGCTCGGCGCGCTGGCCGACGCCGGCGCGGCCCGCGCGACCCGGGCGCCGTGGCCGGGCCCCGCGGCGCAAGGGGCCTCCCGCGCCGCGTGGGGCTGGAGCCTGCTCCCCCCGGCAGCCGCGGCCGCGGTCGTCGCGGGGCTGCTGCTCCTGCCGGCGGCCGCGCCCGCGGCCCCCGCACGGGACCCGGCCGGCGCGGTCCCCCGCCCGCCCGCCGAGAGCGCGTCGGGCCCCGGGGCGCCCGCGGGCACGGGGGCGGCCGCCGTCCAGCCGGAAGGCGGGCTTTCCGAGGAGGCGCGCCTGCGCCTGCTGGCGGGGCAGGCCGGGGACGGTCGTTGGCCGGCCCTGGGGGCCGGCCCCGGCCCGGGCGGCGAGGCCTCGGCCACCGCCCTGGCCCTGCTGGCGCTGCTGAAGGCGGGCCCGCCCACGGCAGGCGATCCGGCCACCCTGGTGGCGGTGTCGGCCGCGCTGCGCTGGCTCGAGGCCGAGGCCCCCGCGCTGGCCCGTCGGGCCCCCACCGGGCTCGACCACGTGCGCGCAGCGGCCCTGGCGACGACGGCCCTGCTCCGGGCGCAGCGGGTCCAGCCCGACGCGCGGACCGAGGCGGGCCTCGGGCTGCTGCTGCCGGCCCTGGCCGCGGCCGTCCCGGCCGGGGCGGCCGATCACGCCACCCGGCCCTGGCTCGAGCAGGCGCTGGCCTTGGCCGAGCAGCAGGGCTCCCGTCCCGCGGCCCGCGCCCACCGGGTGCTCGCCGCCGTGCCGGCGCCGCCGAGCCCGGACGCCCCCCGGCCCCGGCCGCCGCCCACCCACGACTGCACGGCGGTCGATCTGGCGCTCGAGGCGCTCCGCGAGGAGCCCCCCGTGCGCCTGCTGGCGCTCGCGCCGCGCTGCCGCGCCGCCGTCGCTCCCGCCCGCTGAGCGCGGCGGCCGCCCCGACGCCCGCCGCCGTCCGGTGCGTGAACCTCCGCGCGGACCCCGGCGTTGACCGCCCGATCGCGCGCGGGGCGCCGGACGGTCGCGGCCGCCGCCGCGCGCATCGTCGGCCCGCCGCCGAGCGGTTCGTGGGAGGGAGCTCATGCCGAGCGGTCGTGCGCAGGGGATCGTCGCGCCCCTCTCGGGAGGGCCGCTGCTCGCCTGGGCCCTGTGGGCCGCCCTGGGGCCCGGGGTCCCGCCCGCCCGGGCCGACGAGGCCGCGCCCGGCGAGCCGCCCCGGGGGGCGGAACCGCCCCGCCCGCCCGCCGCGAGCGTGGTGGACGCGCTCCCCGAGGTCGTGGTCGAGGTGCCGCGCCTCTACCGCGGCCCGTTCGGCTCGGGACCGGAGTCGATCGTCACCCCGCTGCGCCACGAGGCCGCCACGCTCGAGGTGCCCTACGCCTCGAGCGTGCTCACGGAGGAGGACCTGCGCCTGCGGCGCAACGCCCGCAGCCTGCCCGACGCGCTCCTGAGGCTGCCCAGCACCGTGG
>CAZPOZ010000420.1:0-3584 GCA_964588235.1 uncultured Planctomycetales bacterium | reverse complement strand
CTGCCCGAGCGCGACCGCTACGGGCTCAGCCAGCAGGAGATCCTCGCGCGCCTGCGGGTCTGCTTCGGCGGCCGCGTGGCCGAGGCGCTGGTGTGCGGCGACGTGACCAGCGGCGCCCAGAACGACATCGAGCAGGCCACCGAGCTCGCGCGCATGATGGTCACCAAGTGGGGCATGAGCGAGAGGGTCGGCCCCGTCTCCTACGCCGAGGGCGAGGAGCACCTGTTCCTGGGCCGCGAGGTCACGCGCACGGTGAACCACAGCGAGTCGGTCGCCGTGGTGATCGACGCCGAGATCAAGCGCTTCCTCGAGGAGGCCTACCAGGACGTCGTGCGCACGCTGGAGGCGCACCGGGACGCGCTCGAGCGCGTGGCCGAGGCCCTCCTGCGCTACGAGACGCTCGACGGCGCCGAGGTCGAGGCCCTGGTGGCCGGCACGTCGGTCGAGTCGCTGCGCCCCGCCCCGCCCGCCCCGCCGCCCGCCGCCGGGCTCGGCGCCTCCGACCGCGCCGCGCCCCGCGACGCCGGACGGCCGGAGGGCGGCAAGCCCCTCGAGGGCTACGCCTACTGAGGCCGGGGCCCGGGGAGGACGCGTGACCGATCTGCCTGCCGCCCCGCCGGCGCGCCGGCCCCGGCTCTGGGGCATCGTCAACGTCACCCCCGACTCGTTCAGCGACGGGGGCCGTCACGCCGGGACGCCCGAGGCCGTCGAGCACGGCCTGAGGCTCCTGCAGGAGGGCGCCGACGTGCTCGACGTGGGCGGGGAGAGCACCCGCCCGGGCGCGGCGCCCGTCCCGCTGGAGGAGGAGCTGCGCCGGGTCGTGCCGGTCATCCAGGGGCTGCGGGCCGCGGGCGTGCGCGCGCCGCTGAGCGTGGACACGCGCAAGGCCGCCGTGGCCGAGGCCGCGCTCGCCGCCGGGGCCACGATCGTCAACGACGTGAGCGCCGGACGGCACGACCCCGGCCTGTTCGAGGTCGTCCGCCGGGCCGGAGCCGGGCTGGTGCTCATGCACATGCAGGGCGAGCCCGGGACGATGCAGCGCGGGCCGGCCTACGACGACGTCGTGGGCGAGGTGCGGGCCTTCCTCGCCGAGCGGCGCGCCGCCGCCGGCGGGGCGGGCCTGGGGGCCGGAGGGCTGTGGATCGACCCCGGCATCGGCTTCGGCAAGACCCTGGAGCACAACCTGGCCCTGCTCCAGGCCCTCGAGCGCCTCACGGCGGACGGGCCGCTGCTCCTGGGCGCCTCGCGCAAGTCGTTCCTGGGCACGCTGACCGGGCGGCTGCCCCAGGACCGCCTGCTGGGCTCGCTGGCGGCGGCCGCCCGCGGCTTCGTGGCCGGCGTGGCGGCGCTGCGCGTGCACGACGTGGCCGCCACGCGCGAGCTGCTCGACGTGCTCGCGCGGGTCTCGCCCGCGCCCCGGTAGACTCCCCGCGTGCCGCTCTCCGCCCTGGTCCGGATGCCCGACGCCACCGACCTGGTCGAGGTGGCCATCCTCTGGCTGCTGCTCTACGCGGTGCTGCGCTTCCTGCGGCGCACGATCGCCGGCGGCATCTTCCGCGGCACGGGCCTGCTCGTGTGGCCCGTGCTGCTGGGCGTCTTCCTGCTGTTCCACTGGCTCGAGCTCGAGGTCGTGGGCGTGCTGGCGCGCGAGGCCCTGCCCGTGCTGCTCGTGGGCCTGATCGTGGTCTTCCAGACCGAGCTGCGCCACGGCATCGCCCGCCTGGGGCAGACCGCCTGGGTGCGCCGCCTGACCTCGCTGCGCCGCGGCGGCCCCCGGGCCACCGTGGTGCGGGCCGCCGAGGAGATCGTGCAGGCCCTGTTCGCGTTCCGCGAGCGCCGCGTGGGCGCGCTGGTGGTGATCGAGCGCTCGATCGACCTCTCGACCTACGCCGACACCGGCGTCAAGGTGGACGCCGTCGTGCGCAAGGAGCTGCTCGACGCCCTCTTCCAACGCGGGGCCGTGCTGCACGACGGCGCAGTGATCGTGCGGGGCGACCGCATCGCGGCCGCCTCGTGCTACCTGCCGCTCACCGAGCGCCCGCTGGACCTGGCCTACGGCACGCGCCACCGCGCGGCCGTGGGCCTGAGCGAGGTGAGCGACGCCCTGGTGCTGGTGACCAGCGAGGAGCGCGGGCAGGTCGCCGTGGCCGAGGGCGGCACGCTGACCACCTTCCAGGATCCGCGCTGGCTGGCCGCCAAGCTGAACGTGGTGCTGGCCGAGCGCCAGGGCCTCACGGGCGTCGCCTCGGGGGGGCACCTGCCGCCGCCCCCCCCCGTCCCGTCCCCCGCCCGGCCCCCCGGCCGGGGCGCGAGCGCCGCCCCGGCCGCCCCCGACGTCGAGCCTGCGGGCGCCGCGGAGGCGGCCCGGCGCGGGCTGGGCGCGCGCCTGGGCTCCGAGCTCGGCCTGCTGGCCCTGTCGCTCGTGCTGGCGCTGATGGTCTGGGGCCTGGTGCGCAACACGGTGGCCTCGCACCTGGACCGCGAGGTCGAGGTCCTGGCCGTCGCCCCGCCCGGCTTCCGCGCCCTGACCTTCGGCACGGTGCAGCTGCGGCTGCGCGGGACCCGCGGCGAGCTGCAGCAGGCGGGCGACCGGCTCGACGCGGCGGGCGGCCGGCTCGTGCTCGAGGCCGAGGGCCTGCCCGAGAACGTGGACGAGCGCTTGGCCTTCCGCAGCGAGTCCGACCGCTACCGGCTCCCCTTCCCCCAGCGGCTGCTCGAGGACCCTTCGCGCCCGCCGCTGCCCGCGGGCGAGGTCGTGCGCCTGAGCCCGCGCGCCGTGCCCGTCGGGCGCGTGCAGGTGAGCTTCCGCGACCCGCAGGTGGCCGAGGGGCTGCGCGCCGTCGTGGAGGTCGAGCCGCGCGCCGTGGAGGTCCTGGCCCCCTACCGCTCGCTCGAGGGCGACCTGGTGCCCGACCCGATCGACGGCGACCGCCTGCGCACGCTGGCCGGGGGCACGCTGGGCGTGCCGCAGCGTGTGCCCCTCAGCTTCGAGGGCTGGCGCGCCGGCCGGCAGGGCGAGCGCGTGGGCGAGGACGTCGTGCGCCGCCGCGCCACGGTGGAGCTGCCGGCCGTGACCGCCACCGTGACCCTGGCGCTGATGAAGGAGGAGGCGATCACCAACGAGCTGGTGATCTTCCTCCGGCCCACGCACCAGGTGCGGGAGATCGAGCCCCTGCCCCCCGAGCGGGGCACGCTGACCGGCACGTTCAGCTCCCTCGAGCCCGGGCGCAGGCCCGACGTCACCTACACGGGGCGCGTGCGCGCCACCGCCGACCTGCTCGAGGATCTCGGGGCGCACAAGGACGCCTGGCGCTGGGTGCTCGTGGTGCCCGACGCCGACCTGCCGACGAGCCTGGACAAGCCGGCCACCGTGACCGCCACGCTCACCCTGGTGGCCTTCGGCGACCTGCGGGAGGCGCTGGAGCAGGGCTTCCTGGTCTCGCCCGAGGTCCCGGTGAGCGTCCAGGTCGCCCTCGCGCGGTAGGGTAGCGCGGCGCACGTTCGAGGCGGGATCGGGCGACGCGCTGGACTGGGGGCGCTCGGGCCGCCGTCTCCTCCTTGCGTAGCCCGGCTACGCGTCGTCG
>CAZPOZ010000419.1:0-3599 GCA_964588235.1 uncultured Planctomycetales bacterium | reverse complement strand
CTTGAGGCGGGCCACCTGGGCCACGTCCACGCGCGCCGTGGAGCGCACCTCCCCCCCCACCAGGCACAGGCCGTTGGTGGCGTAGGTCTCGCAGGCCACGCGGGCGCGCGGGTCCTGCGCGAGGTGGGCGTCGAGCACGGCGTCGCTGACCGCGTCGCAGAGCTTGTCGGGATGGCCGGGCGTCACCGCCTCGGAGGTGAACAGGAACGACATGCGGGCCTCCGGATCGGCGGGCGATCCTACGCAGCGCCCGGAGCGGGCCGCCGCCCTTTCGGACCGCCGGCAGCCGCGCTCCCACGCCAGGAGGCAAGCCCCGCGGGCCATGCCAGAATGCCGGGGTGCTCCTGCCGGCGGAGCGTGGAGGATCCCCATGCCCACCACCCGGTTCCTGCGCCCCCTGGCCGCCGTCCTGGCCCTCGTCCTCGCCGGCCTCTCCCTCGCGGGCTGCGGCTGGGAGGACGCCGACGGCGACGTCTTCCTCACGAACTACACCGACCAGAGCACGCCGGAGAAGGCGCTCACCTTCCGCCTGGCCACCTTCGGCGACCCGTTCACGGGCAACCTGCTGTCCTCCCCGCTCGACCCGGGCAGCACGCGGGCCATCGGCGAGTTCGACGAGGACTACTACGACGCCGAGGCCGACATGGAGCTGGGCGACACGATCACCTGGCCCGACGTCTGGGTCGAGGCGTACGAGGACACCTACTTCGACATCTACTGAGGCCCCCCGCCGCGCACGACGCCCGGGCCTGTCCCCGTTCGAGGGCGCTGCCCGAGCCCCGAGAGGGCGCTCGCCGCGCTCCCGCGGCGCGACGGGACGCCCGAGGCTGATTCTGGCCCCCCCTGGGCCCTGCCGGGATTGGCACCGACCTTGCGATGCCCTGCTCATCGCATCGGCGGAGGGTGGTGCCTCGGCGCGCCGGACGCGGTCTCTCGTGAGGCCGTGGCGCCGAGCCCACCCTCCGCTTCCAACCCCCCGCCGCGACCCCGGCTCCCTTCCTGACCCCCGGCCTGGCTCGGACCCGTGAGGCGACCCGGCTCTCCCTCGCAGCCCTCCCCCGGGCCGACGCGCCCGGCCGCGCGCCCCGCCGCGCGTCTCGTCGCGCTGGGCGTGGCGCTCCTCGGCACGGCGGCCTGGCTGGGCGCGGAGCTCTGGGGCTGTGCCCGCAGGGGCGCCGCGCCAGCAGACGGGGCGCCGGGGCCGGTCCCGGCACGGGCGTCGCCGGCCTCGTCTCCCGCGGGCGACGGCGCGGGGCTGGAAGCCCGGGCGCCGGGACCCGGTGGAGCGCCGCGCTCGGCCTCGGAGGGAGGGGGCCCGCCCGCGCCGGTGGCCACGGATCCGCAGGTCGGCGAGATCTGGGGCGAGGTGCGGGACGAGACCGGACGGGGCCTCCCGGGTGCCGCGCTCAGCCTCCGGTCCCTCGATGCCGGCGCGCGGCGCAGCCTGGGGATCGGCGACGGGCCGCTGCTCTCGAGCGCCCCCGCGGACGGCGACGGCCGCTTCCGGCTGCCCTGCCCCGCCCCCCCTCCGCTGCGCCTGTGGGCCCAGGCCCCGGGCCGGGCGCGTGCGGCCCGCCTGATCGAAGCGGGCAGCGGGCCCTTCGTGCTGACCCTCGTGGCCGAGGCGCGCCTCGAGCTGCTGCTCGCGCGCGCGGACGGCGCGCCCGTGGGCGTCGCCCGCGTGGAGCTGCGCCTCCCGGAGGCCGTCCTGGCCCTGGACCTCGGCGCGGGGGCGAGCCGGCTCGACGGCCTGCCGCCCGGCCCGGCCGCGGTGCGCGTGAGCGCCGAGGACGGCGCCGAGGGCGTGGCGGGACCGCTGGAGCTTCGCAGCGGGGAGACGACGACCGCCCGCCTCGTGCTCGAGCCCCCCGCCGTGGTGGCCGGCACGGTGCGCGCCGAGGACGACGGCTCGCCGGTGCCCCGGGCCGGGCTCTGGCTCGTGTGGCCCGGACGCTCCCGGGGACCCTACGCCGCCGACGCGCAGGGTCGCTTCGGCCCGCTCCCGGCCGGGCGGGAGCCGGAGCCGCCGCTCCTCGCGGTCCGCGCCCCGGGCTTCGCCGACGCGCTGCTCCCCTCGGGCGCGCGTCCGGGCGGGGAGCGCTGGCCCCTGGACCTGAGGCTCTCGCGCGCCGCCGCCTGGGCGGGACGCGTCGAGCAGCCCGACGGCGCTCCGGCGGTGGGCGCGCGGGTGCGCTACACCTCCGACGGCGTGGCCGGACGCGCCCCGGCGGCCGCCCGTACCGACGAGCAGGGCGTGTTCCGCCTCCCGCCGCCGCCGCCCCCGGCCCCGGGCCGGCAGGTGCTGCTGCTGGCGGAGTCCGCCGCGGGCCTGGCGGCCCTGCCCCTGAGGCCCGGACAGGCGGCGCCCGAGCCCTTGGTCCTCAGGCTGGCGGCCGGAGCCTTCCTCCGCGGGCGGCTCGTGGACGGGGACGGCGCCCCGCTGCCGGGGGCGCTCGTGCGTGCGCGGCCGGCGGACGATGGCCGGACGCCGGGATCGGCCGACCTGCTGCGGGGGCTGGCGGCGGCGCACCCGGGCGGCCTGGTGGCGGCCACGGACGCCGAGGGCCGCTGGACCCTGGCCGGGCTCGGCACCGGCCCCTACCGCCTGACCCTGGAGGGGCCCCAGCATCAGCGGACCCTGCCCGAGACGGTGCTCGTGGGGCCGGCGGGGCTCGACCTGGGCACGCAGGCCGTGGGCGGGGGCCTCGCCCTGAGCGGGCGCGTGCTCGACGCGCGGGGCCGTCCTGCCGCGGGCGTCCGCGTGTCGCTGAGCCCGGACGGCGCGCCCGCCCCCGCCGTCAGCGCCACCAGCGGCCCGGACGGACGCTTCTCCCTCGCCGACCTGGGCCCCGGCGCGTACCGCCTCGAGGCGCGCGGCCCGAGGGGCGAGGCGCTCTCCACGCGCGTGACGCTGCCCGCGGAGACCCACGTGGAGCTCGCCTTGCCCCCGCAGGCCGGCCTGGAGCTGCGGGTGGAGGACGCCCGGGGAGCGTGGTCCGGCCTGCTCGGCGTGCGCCTCGCGCCGGCCGGGCGGGGGCTCCCCGGCCCGGGGCCCGAGGCCCACCTGAGCGTCCAGGACGGGCGCGCCCGCTGGGAGGGGCTGCCCGAGGGCCGCTTCCGGCTCTGGGCCCGCGCCGGGCCCGCGGGGGCCGCGTCGGCGCCGGCGACGCCGCCCCCCCTGCTCGCCGTGCTCGAGGTGGAGACGGTCGCGGGCCGCCTGAGCGCCGCCGCCCTGCGGCTCGAGCCCGGGGCGGCGCTGAGCGGCACGGTGCGCAGCGCCTCGGGGCGGCCCGTGGGGCGCGGCAGCGTGCGGCTCACGCCCGCGGACGGGGGCGCGCCGCTCGAGCGCGCGCTGAGCGGCGAGGGCGCCTTCGCCTTCGAGGGCCTGCCCCCCGGCGCCTACGGGCTGACGGCCACGGGCGAGGGCGGCGCGCCGTCCTCGCGCGAGCTCACGCTGACGGCCGGGGCGCGCGACGCGCTGGAGCTCGCCCTGCTCCCGGCGGGCAGCCTGCGCGTCCGGGTGCTGGACGCAGGGGGCCATGCCGTCGCGGGCGCCCGGCTCACCGCACGCCCGCTCGGGGGCGGGCGGCCTCCCGCGC
>CAZPOZ010000418.1:0-3619 GCA_964588235.1 uncultured Planctomycetales bacterium | reverse complement strand
CTCGTAGACGATGCCCATGCCGCCGCGGCCCAGCTCGCGCACGAGGCGGAACTCGCCCACGCGACCCCGTGGAGCGGCCGCGTCGTCGCCCGGGAGGGCTCCCCCGTCCGCGGCCGTCCCCGCCTCGCCACCGATGGCGCCGAGCGCCGCGTGCGCCGCCAACCCGGCCCGCAGGGCCGCCTCGAGCCCGGGATGGGCCCGGATCAGCGCCTCGGCGTCCTCACGGCCACCCGCCTCCGCCCAGGCCCCCAGCACCTCCGCGGCGCGCTCCTCGTCGGTCACGCCCGGCCCTCCGGGTCGCGCCCGAAGGCCTTCCCGAAGCGCAGCAGCGCGCGACCGTAGAGCTTCTTCGTGGCCTCGAGCGAGCGACTCAGGCGCGTGGCCGCCTCGCTCAGGGCCAGGCCCTCCAGGCGCACCAGCCGCAGCACCTCCCGGTCGTCGGGCGCGAGCGCGGCCAGGGTGCGGCGGACGGCCTCGAGCCGCTCGGAGGCCATGGCGGCCTCGCTGGGCGTCGCGCCCGCGCCCCGGGGCCGGCGGCCAGGCCGATCGTCGGCGCCGCTCACCTCGCGTCCGACCGCCCGCTTGGCCGTGCCGACGTGGGCGCGCAGGGCCTCCCGCGCCTTGCGCTCGGCGATGGCCAGCAGCCACGCGCGGTAGCCCCCGCCTCCGCCCGCCTCGAACTGCGCGGCGCTCGAGAAGGCCACGATGCGCGTCTCCTGCAGCACGTCGGCCACCGAGACGCGCCGCCGCACCGGGCGCGGCAGGAAGCGCCGGATGCGCGCCTCCAGCGTCCGACGGTGGGCGTCGAAGAGGGTCTGCTGGGCCTGCGCATCGCCCTGGCGCGCGCGGGCCAGCAGCAGGGCCTCGCCGGGCGCCTTCGGGGAGGGAGGGGGCATGCACGCAGGATCCGCGGGAACCCCCGCATTCTAGGGCGCCCCGGGCGCGGCGCCGGCCCGGGGCGGAGATGGGGTGTCCCTTCTCGGACCGATTCCGCCATCCCTCCCTCCAGGAGCCCCGTGCGTGTCGGCGGCGCGGCTCCCCCCAGGAGGTCCCGCGTGCTCCAACTGCCCCCGAGGTCCGCTTCCCCGTCCGCCCTGCGTCCCGCAGCGCCTCCGTCGCGCTCGCACGCTCGAGCGCGCGCCCGGCTGGCGCTGGCCCTGGCCGCGGGCCTGCTGGTCGGCTGCGGGTCGGGCGGGGGGACCGGCTCCTCGTCCTCGGGCGGCTTCGTGCCTTGCGGCTTCGTCCCCGGGCAGATCACGACGAGCGCCGGCAGCGCCGGGGTAGGCAACCAGGGGATCTCGGTCGCCTTCGGCGGGTCCCCGACGCGGTTCATCCGCTTCAACAACACGAACCTGACCTTCCGCGGCGACGTCTACAACACCAGCATCACCGGCTACGCCGTCACCATCACCCCCCGCGTGCTGGACTTGGGCGAGGTCTGCCTGGAGTCCGTGGCGCCCGTGCCCGGCGCCGGCACCAGCCTGCCCATCACGATCTTCATCGGCCACGCCTACCTGGTGGAGTTCACCAGCGTGTTCCAGAACTACTCGAACTACCCGCCCCGGCCTCCGGAGGTCACCTACGTGGGCCTCACCGCCGACGCCTACGACGGCAACGGCGTGCTGACGATCACCTACGTGACCGACCTGTAGCGCGCGGCGGGCCCGCGGGCCGCGAGGGCTCCGCGGGCTACGTGAAGACCTTGACCAGGTCCTCGGTGCTGGCGCCCTCCTTGACCACGCGCAGGTCGTGGTAGCAGACCGCGCTGAGCGTGCCGCTGAGGATGCCGACGAACACGGCCCAAACGCCCAGCACGATCGCACCGACGACCGGGCCGGACGCGACGGCCACGCCGGCCAGCACCAGGGTGGAGACCAGGCCCAGGAGCAGGATCAGCAGGAACATGCCGAAGATCGACCAGCGGTAGCCCCGCGTGAGCGCGCCGCTGCGGGAGAGCGAGTCGCCCACGCCCAGCCCCTCCACGGTCGTCACGGGCACGCAGACGTACCAGGCGCAGGCGACCATGATCCCCGGCACGAGCAGCGCCAGCGAGGCCAGGCCCACGCACAGGCCGTAGACGATCGACGTGCCGATGATCGGCAGCAGCCGCGCGAACCCGCGCGCGAGGCACTCACCCACCCCGGGGCGCGCGCCCCGCAGCGACTGGAACACGCCGAAGGCCAGCGCCCCGGCCAGCACCGACTGCCCGACCATGTTCAGCACCATGCCGATCAGCTGCTTCTTGGCGTCCACGGGGGGCGGCTCCTCGAGGCGGCTCAGGGGCGTGTCGTTCACCCGCACCTCGAGGGTCGGCTTCTCGCTCAGGCCCAGGGCGTGGTTCACGGCGAGCAGCGGGCCCATGACGACCACGCCGATGACGAAGAAGGTGAGGAAGTTCTTGAAGGTGACGCCGACCGCGCGGCTGATCACCTCGCCTGCCGAGAACTGCATCGTCGAGCCCTCCCGAAGCCCACCCGGGGCCGTGGCCTCAGCCTAGCCAGCCGCGCCGCCCGGGCGCAAGGGGCCTGCGCCCACGGTCGTGGGCCCGTTTGCGATCCTGACGCCGGGCCGGGGCGCACCGACGCGCTGGGCGCCAGGAGATTGGCCCACGACCGCGCCCGCGGTCCCGGCCCTCTGCGGGCCGCCCTGGCCCGGGGCGGGCCCGCCGACGCGCGGCCCCCCCCCTCAGAACCATGGCCACCAGGGTAGGGGTAGGGCCCTTCGGAGGGCGAGACCTCTCTTGCGGAAGGGCCTTTGGAGGGCCTCTGCGGGCCGTGCCCAAGCAACCGGCGCGCTGGGCCGGTAGCGGAAGGCCGATGACGACGACGACGCGCCTCGAGGCCTGCGCAAGGAGGAGGAAGCGGCCTGAGCGCCCGGCTCCAGCGCACGTGCCTCGGGTCGCCCCCTCGGGGGCGTTGCCTCTCAGAGGTCGAGGACGGCGGGCGGCCGGGCCAGCCGGTAGCGGACGTCGAGCACGGCGGCGTTCACGTGGAGCGTGCCGTCGAGCTCGAGCGTGCCTGCGGCCTCGTGGATGTGGCCGAACACGTGGAGCCGCGGCCGGATGCGCGCCAGCGCCTCGCGCAGGCGCTCGCAGCCCACCGCGCGGCCGTCCAGGGTGCGGTCGAGCAGGCCGTGCGCAGGGCTGTGGGTCAGGAGCACGTCCACGCCCGCGGGCACCCGGGCCCACACGGCCTCCAACTCCGGCCCCCCCCGGGGCAGGTTGAAGGCCCAGTCGAAGTACCAGGGCTGCCAGGGCGAGCCGTGGACGCGCAGGCCGGCCACCGTGGCGGTCTCGTCCTCCAGGTAGGTCAGGCCGGGCACGGCCGCGAGCAGGGCGCGGGCTGCCGCGGGCTCGGAGCGGAAGAGCCAGTCGTGGTTGCCCGCCACCACGACCTTGGCCGGGTGGGGCAGGGAGGCCAGCCAGCGCGCCGCGGCCTCGACCTCCCCACGGCTGCCCCGGGCGGTCAGGTCGCCGGCGTGCAGCAGGAGGTCGCCGTCGGGGACGGCGAGCCCCGCGGTCCGGCCGTGGGTGTCGCTCACGCAGACGACGCGCATGGCGCGATCCTAGCAGCCTGTCGGAGTAGTCGGACTTGGCGCTGTGGAGTGACCTTCCCGTCAC
>CAZPOZ010000417.1:0-3620 GCA_964588235.1 uncultured Planctomycetales bacterium | reverse complement strand
AAGGGCAAGGGCGAGACGCTCAAGGACGACCTGCTCGACGAGCCCGACCTGTCGCAGCGCGGCGGCATGCGCACGGCCGAGATCTCGAGCCAGGACACCTTCATCGACGCGGGCGGCGACGTGGGCATGTCCACCGAGCCGATCGACTTCACCGAGGACGCCGGCCAGGCCGAGGAGGTCGAGGACATCGGCGTCGAGAAGAAGAAGCCCTCCTCCAAGCCCGCGCCCAAGCGCGTGGTGATCGAGGACGAGGTCCGCAGCCCGCTGTGGTCGGCCCTCCTGGCGCTGAGCTTCGCCATCGGGGTCTGCGGCGTGCTCGTCGCGCTGAGCGCGGCGCGCGGGCCTGGCCACCGCAACGGCTTCTCGAACTGGTTCTCCGAGAAGTTCGGCCCCCAGAAGGCGGCCAGCTCGACCACCGGCTCGTAGCCCCGCACGGGGGGCGGTGGACGGGGCCGCGGCTCCAGGGCCGGTGGGCGCGCCCCGCCGGCCCTCGTCGTTTCGGGCGCGCCGCGCCCGGGCGCCAGCCGCAGGAGCCAGCACGCGTGCCCGCCTCAGGAGCCAGCCCCGGGAGCCACGAGGGGGGACCCTGTGGAGCGCGCACGCTGGGCGCCCTGGCCCAGGCCCTGGGCGCCCGGCTCGACGGCCCGGCCGGGCTCCCCGTCGAGCGGGTCGGGCCCGTGGAGGAGCTCGGGCCCGGCGTGCTGACCTTCGTGAAGGACGAGCAGCACCGTGCGCGGCTGGTCGCCGGCCGCGGCGGCGCGGTGATCTGCCGACCCGGGGACGACGTGGGCGGGCTCCCGGCCCTGCGCGTGGACAACCCGCGCCTGGCCGCCGCCCGCGCCGTGGCGTTGCTGGCGCCCCCCGAGCCGGTGCGGCCCGGCGTCCATCCGCGGGCGGAGGTCGCCGCCGACGCCCGGGTGCCCGCCTCCTGCGAGGTGGGCCCCTTCGCCGTGATCGAGGCGGGAGCGGTCCTGGGGGAGCGGGTGCAGGTCGGCCCCCACGCCGTGGTCGGGCGCGGGGCGCGCGTGGGCGACGACACGCGGCTGGACGCCCGGGTCGTGCTCTACGCGGGAGTGACGGTGGGCCGGCGTTGCCACCTGCACGCCGGCGTCGTCGTGGGCGCGCCCGGCTTCGGCTACGAGCCCACGCCGGGCGGGCCCGTGGGGTTCCCGCAGCGCGGCACCGTCGTGCTGGGCGACGACGTGCGCATCGGCGCGAACTCCACGGTCGATCGCGCGACCTTCCGGGCCACCACGCTGGGCGACGGGGTCAAGATCGACAACCTCGTGCAGGTCTCCCACAACGTCACGCTGGGCCCCGGCGTGCTGCTGTGCGCGCTGGCCGGCATCGGCGGCGGGGCGCTGCTGGGCGCCGGCGCGGTGGTCGGCCCGCAGGGGGCGCTGGCGCCGGAGGCCGAGCTCGGCGCGGGCACCGTGCTGGGGGCCCGGGGGGCGCTCGCGAGCCACCAGCGCCTCGTGGCGCCGGGCGCCGTGTTCAGGGGGGACACGCCCATGCCCCTGGCCGACTGGAAGCGCTGGCAGATCCACCGCCTGCGGGTCGGGCGCCGCCGCGGCCGGCTCACGCGCTGATCTCGCCGCGCTCCAGCAGCGAGACGTAGCCGGCGTCGCCCAGCACCACGTGGTCGAGCAGCCGGATGCCGACCAGATCGCCCACGGCTACCAGGCGCCGCGTGGCGGCGACGTCCTCCGGGCTGGGCTCCGGGTCGCCCGAGGGGTGGTTGTGGACCAGGATCAGCGCGGCGGCGCCGTGGCGCAGCGCCGGCCCGAAGACCTCGCGCGGGTGGGCGTGGCTGCTGGTGAGCGTGCCTTCCGAGACGCGTTCCTCGCGCGTGACCCGGCCCTTCGCGTCCAGGTGCAGGGCCAGCAGGACCTCCTTGCGGGCGTCGCGCAGCAGCGGGGCGTAGGCCGCGAACACCTGGGCCGTGGTGCGGAGCGGCTCGCCCCGCACCAGCGGCACGGCGCCCGCCTGCCGGCCCAGGGCGAAGGCGGCGCACAGGCGCTCGGCCACGGGGCGGGAGAGCCCCGCCCCTGCGAGCTCGGCCGGCGTGGCCGCGGCCAGGGCCCGCAGCGAGCCGAACCGCGACAGCAGCGCGGCCGCGCGCTCCACGGGGTCGGCCCGCGCGGCGGTCCGCAGCAGCGCGGAGAGCAGGCGCAGCGGTCCCGGCGGCTCGGCCAGGGAAGCGCCCCCCGGGGGGGGCGCCGGCAGGGCCGGGCCGGGGGGCGAGGGAGCGTGCCGGGGCCAGGGTCGGTCGCGCATGCCCTCACACCGCGCGCCGCCGCCCCGAGGTCACGCCCGGGGGGCGCGGATCAGGAGGCCGTGGCGCCGCGCAGCTCGGCTTCGTCCCGGCGCTTGACGATGCGGCTCTCCAGCAGCGCCAGGGCGCTGGAGACGACCATGTAGAGCGAGAGCGCCGCCGTGTAGTTATAGAGGATCACGGCGAAGAGGATCGGCATCCACTTCATCATGCGCATCTGCTGCTCCTGCTGCGGGTCGATGGGCTTGGGCATCGAGCGCATCTGGACCACCGAGAGGGCCACCATCAGCAGCGGCAGCAGGTTGATGCTCGAGATCAGGGGGAACCCGGCGGGCAGGTCGATCAGCCGGTCGGGTCCGGAGAGGTCGGGGATCCACGCGAAGGGCTTGCCGTGCAGCGTGTACTCGGTGCGCAGGGAGGCGAACAGGGCGAAGAAGATCGGGATCTGCAGCAGCATCATCAGGCAGCCGGCGGGGAAGCCCACGCCGTGCTCGCGGTAGAGCAGCATGGTCTGCTCGCGCAGCTTCTGCGGGTTGCCGCCGAAGCGCGTCTTGAGCGCCTCGAGCTTGGGCTTGAGCTTCTGCACCTTGCGACCGTAGCGGCGCATGCTCAGCTGGTTGTGGATCGAGAGCGGCATGAGCAGGCCGCGCACCGTGAGCGTCATCAGGATCACCGCCAGGCCGGCGCTGGAGAGCAGCAGGCGCCAGCGGTCGTAGATCCACAGCAGCAGGTCGGCCAGCCAGTCGGGGCCGCCCGGGTAGGTGATCACGCTGGCCAGGGGCTCGTAGGCCGGCGTGCGCAGCGTGCGACGGTCCACCGGGCCGGCGAAGAAGGCGATCTCGACCGGGGCGGCGCCGGCCGCCGGCGCCAGGTCGAAGCCCATCCAGGCCCAGAGCGTGCCCCGCACCGCGGCGTCGAGGCGGCGGTCGAGGCCGGCGTCCTTGGCCGGCCCGGCCTCGCGTCCCTGGCGGGCGGCGAAGAAGGCAGCCAGGCGGGCCTTCATCGCGTCGATCCTGGCGGTCTCCTCGCCCGTGGCCCACGCGGTGGTCGCCGGGAGCGGAGCCCCGCCGGGGGGGGCGTAGGCGGCGACCAGGAAGTACTGGGTGCGCACGCCCAGCAGGGCCAGGGCGTCGGCGTCCACGCCGGCCGGCTTCGTCGCCACGCTCGAGAAGCCGTAGACGTGCCCGCTGGCCACGTCCTTCGAGGACGCGCGGCGGTAGACGGCGTCGGTCGTGGCGCCCAGCGCCGTGGCCGTGGGCTCCTCGGTGAGCACGGCGCCCGAGGCCAGCAGCTTGAGGCTGACGGGGGCCGTGTCGGCCTCGTCCCGGCCCCGGACCGACAGGCG
>CAZPOZ010000416.1:0-3622 GCA_964588235.1 uncultured Planctomycetales bacterium | reverse complement strand
GCAGCTCGGCCGGCTCCCCGCGGGCGAGCCGCTCGGCCGCGACCTGCTCCTCGGGCCGGGCCGGCCGCTCGAGCAGCAGCTCGGTGAGCGCCCTCAGCAGGGCGCGGCCCGGCGGGTGCGCCCGCAGGAACGACGGGTCGCGGGCCAGCACGGCCTCGGCCGCCGCAGGCACGAGGTGCTCGGCCACGAGGCGCAGCGGGAGGTCGGCCGCCTCGGGCCCCGAGGGGCGCGCATCGTCCACCAGCCCGAAGCGCAGCGTGGTCTCCTCGAACCACACGCGCCCGGCCTCGGCCCGGAGCAGGATGTTGCGCACGAGCTCGTCGTAAGGGCGCTGGGCCTCGTCGAGGGCCTCGCTGGGCGTGGGCGTGCGGCCGAGCACGTCCAGGTACAGGCGGCGCACGCGCCGCAACGCCTCGGGCTCCACCTTCGAGAGCCCGGTGACGGCCCCCGGAGCCACCTCGACGCGCTGCTCGCGGGCGAAGACCTCGACGGCCACGCTGCGGGCCGCGCTCCACACCTTCCCGTCCGAGACGCGCAGGCGCAGCACGTAGGTGCCGCCCAGGTCGGGGGTGAGCTCGACGGCGGAGGCGCTCACGTCGGAGAGCGCCACGCGGGAGCCGGGGGGCGAGGCGTAGAGCTCCCAGCGGTAGACGAGGACGGCGTCCCGTCGGTCGCGGTCGAAGGAGCCCCGGCCGTCCACCGTCACGGGCTCGCCGGGCGTGCCCTTCAGGTCGGCGCCCAGGAACACCTCCGGGGGCAGGTTCGTGATCGTGGCCCCGCTGAGGAAGTCGAGCAGGGTGTCGTAGGCCTCCTCGTCGTCGCGCAGGAAGGGACCGCCGACGTGCGGGTCGCCCCCCAAGGCCGGGTCGAGCACCTTGCGCAGCAGACGGCTGTCCCAGGGGGCCTCGCGGTCCACGAAGGGCAGCACGCGGCCGAAGTCGAGCGCCCGGCGCTCCTCGTCGGAGCGCCCGGGAGCGGCGGGCTCGAGCGCGAAGGCGCCGCCCCCGGCCCGATGGCAGCCGGCGCAGCGCTCCTCGATCCACGGCGCCACCCGCTGGACGTAGAAGTCGCGGTCCGGGCGGGGCGGAGGCGGCAGCTCCTTGCGCGGCGGCCCGGAGGCCAGGGGCGCGGCCAGCAGCAGCGGGAGCAGGCAGGCCAGGGCGGCGAGGCGACCCTGCGGAGCGGCGGCGACGCGCGGCATCGCCTTCAGAGGCCGGCGTCCCTGCGCGGGCGGGCCCACGCCGCCTCCCAGAGGATCACCAGCGCCGAGCCCGTCAGGCAGCCGGCGAACAGGCCGCCGCCGGCCATCACCAGCCAGTGGAAGGGGGAGCCGAAGGCCTTCGTCAGGAACCAGCCGCCCACGTCGAGCACGGGGCCGCCGAAGGCGCCCAGGATCAGCAGCACGCGCGGGAGGCCGGTGAGGCCCGTGAAGGTGAGCAGCCCGGTCAGCAGCAGCGCCGCGACGGCGAAGACGAAGAAGTGGTTGTGCGCGCTGATCAGCAGCTGGCTGAGGGGCATGCCGCGGTCGGGCCGGGTCACGGGCAGCACGTGCTCGTAGGTGTCCAGCGGCAGGTCCTGCTTGGGCCCGCCCGGGGCGTGGCACTGGCCACAGGTCTCCACGCCGGTGAACACGGGGGCGAGCGCCTCCCAGCCCTCCCGGGGAGCGCCGGCGTCCACCCAGGCGAGGATCTCGCGCGACTTCGCCGCCTGCTCCTCGGGGGTCGCGCCCGTGTAGGGCCACATCGCGCGCGGAGCGTCCTTGGGCAGCGCCGGGTCGAGCACCTGGTGCAGCTTCGTGGCGCCGGGCTTGCCGGCGTACTTCCACAGCACGCGCTCGGGCCCGGGCAGGGAGCCCTCCCCCACCTGCACCCACAGGTTGGCCTGCGCGAGGCCCACGAACAGCAGCAGCAGCAGGGCGAAGAGCGCGGCCACCAGGCGGCGCGTGGGGGGCATCAGGGCAAGACGCGACTCCGTCATGGCGGGGAGCATACCCCGCCGGGTACCGTCGTGGCCGTGAGCCAGCCGCCCGCCCCCTGCGCCCACGGCGGCGCCTTCTTCGACGCCATCGGCGACGAGCTGGACGATCTCTCGCGCCGCGCGGAGGTGATCAACGCCGACGTGCTCGACGCGTGGTTCGACCCGGCCCCCGAGGTGCTCGCCCCGCTGCGGGAGCACCTGCCCTGGCTGCTGCGCACGTCCCCGCCGACGCACGCCGAGGGCCTCGTGCGGGTGATCGCCCGGGAGCGGGGCGTGCCCGAGGCCTGCGTGCTCCCGGCCGGAGGCTCGAGCGAGCTGATCTTCCTGGCCTTGCCCCGCTGGCTCCCGCCCGGAGGGCGCGTGCTGCTGCTCGACCCCACCTACGGCGAGTACGCGCACCTGCTCGGCTCGGTCCTGGGCGCGCGGGTCGAAGGCCTGCCCCTGGCCCGCGGGGAGGGCTACCGGGTCGACCCGGCGCGGCTGGCCGAACGGGTGGCCCGGTCCCGCCCCGACCTGCTGGTGCTGGTCAACCCCAACAGCCCCACGGGCGCGCACCTGCGGCGCGAGGCCCTCGAGCCGCTGCTCGGCGCCCTGCCGGCGGGCGTGCGGGTCTGGATCGACGAGACCTACGTCGAGTACGCGGGGCCGGGGCAGTCGCTGGAGGCCTTCGCGGCGGCCAGCCGCGACGTCGTGGTCGTGAAGTCGATGTCGAAGGTCTACGCCCTCTCGGGCGTGCGCGTGGCCTACCTCGTGGGGCCGCCGGCGCTGCTCGCCCCGCTGCGGGCGCACCTGCCGCCTTGGGCCGTGGGGCTGCTGGCGCAGACCGCGGCCGTGGCCGCGCTCCAGGACCGCACCTGGTATCCGGCGCGCTGGCAGGAGACGCACGCCCTGAGGGCGGGGCTCGCCCGGGGCCTGAGCGGCCTGGGGCTCGAGGTGCTGCCCAGCGTGACGAACTTCGTCCTGGCGCACCTGCCCGACGCGGCGCCCACGGCCGCCGAGGTGGCGCGGCGGGCGGCCCGCAGGGGGCTCTTCGTGCGGGACCTGACCGGGGTCGGCACGGTCCTGGGGCCGCGCGCCCTGCGCCTGGCGGTCAAGGACGCCGCGACCCACGCGCGCATGCTCGGGCTCCTGGGGGCCTGCCTCTGAAGGGCGGCGGGGGCGCGCCGCTCAACGGCGGCGCAGCCACAGGTCCAGCGCCAGGTCGCCTGCGATCAGCAGGCCCCAGAACGTCGGCTCCAGGCGCAGGCCCCCGCCAGCGCCCGCCTCCACCGGCACGAGCACCGCAGCCGCGGCGCAGGCGAGCCGTGCGGCGTCGTGGGGCAGCACCGGGGGCGCAGGCTCGCCGCACGCAGCCAGCGTGCGCAGCCGCGCCTCCGCCAGGTAGCCGATCCCCAGGCTGGCGCACAGGCCGAGGAACCACGCGGCCGGCGCCGCGGGCACGGCCGGCAGGACGCAGCCCACCAGGACCAGCGCCACGCCGACCGGACGGGCCGGGGCCGGGGTCTTCGACGCGGGCGGGCGCGCGACGCCCTCCGGGGCGGACCGGGCCCCTTCGGAGAACACGCGGGCCAGGGTCGTGGCTGCGGCGGGCGGCGCCCGCCGGGCCGGGTCCAGGCGCGCGCGGCCCCACAGCTGGCCCCCCAGC
>CAZPOZ010000415.1:0-3624 GCA_964588235.1 uncultured Planctomycetales bacterium | reverse complement strand
CATCGTCGAGCGCCACGGCGGGCGCATCGAGGCCGAGTCGCCGCCGGGCGGCGGCGCGCGCCTGTGCGTGACGCTGCCGCTCTCCCCCGCGGCCTGAGCCGCACGCCGGGACGCCGGGCGGCGCGCGGCCCCTGGGGCCCGAGGCGGCGGGGCGCCCTACCCCACGCGGCGGCGGGCGCGCGAGGACAGCACGTCCATGGCCCAGACCACGGCGGTGACGAAGATCACGATCGTGCCCAGCTTGCGCCAGGCGCTCAGCTGCATGTAGTCCACGAGCATGCCGCCGATGCCGCCGCCGCCCACCAGGCCCAGCACCGTGGCCATGCGCACGTTGATGTCCCAACGGTAGACGGTGAAGGAGAGCAGCGCCGGCACGACCTGGGGGAAGAGCCCGTAGCGCAGCACGGGCAGCGTCGCGGCGCCCGTGGAGCGCACGGCCTCCACGGGGCCGGGGTCGGCGCCCTCGATGGCCTCGCTGTAGAGCTTGGCCAGCGAGGCGATCGAGTGCACGCACAGCGCCAGCGTGCCGGCGAACGGCCCCACGCCCACCCAGAGCACGAAGATGATCGCCCACAGCAGCGGCTCGATCGAGCGCGTCACGTTCAGCGCCAGCCGCACGGCGCCGAGCAGGAGCGCGCCCGCCAGGGTGCCCCCGGTGACGTTGCGCGCGGCCACGAAGCCCAGCACCAGCCCGAAGGGCAACGCCAGCAGCGAGGCCATCAGGCCCAGGAACACGGTCTCCACCATGCGTTCGGCGACGGCGCCGACGATGCTCCCGTCGGGGTCGGCCAGCAGCCGGATCACGTTCCAGCCGCGCGCGCGTCCGTCCCACAGCGCCTCGAGGTCGAGCCGGGTCACGCTGAGCCCCGCGCCCAGCGTGAGGAGCAGCAGCAGGGCCACGACCCAGCCGTCGACGCGCCGCCACCAGGGCGGGGCGCCCGTGCGCGCCGCCGGCACGCCCACGGTGACCAGCCCCGACAGGCGCTCGGCCGGCGAGCGTCCCGCGGGGTCGCGCGCGGCCCCGACGGCCAGCGCCGCGGCGCACAGGGCGGCCAGCAGCAGCCCGGCGGGGCCCGGGGAGAGGAGCAGGGGCGGCGCGACCAGCGCCGCCGCCTCCAGCAGCGCCAGCACGCCGGCGCGGGCGCGGCGCTCGAGGCACGCCGGCCCCCCGCCCGGCCCCAGCCGCCGGATCGCGTACGCGCGCTGCCCGAGGCTCCCGTCGCTCACCTGCCACAGCAGGGCCAGGGGCAGGGCCACCAGGGCCAGGCCCGGGTGCGCGGCGAGGAAGGAGGGCCCGGCGCCCGCGCGCTCGAGCAGGAAGCCCACGCACCAGCCGGCGTAGGCCAGCAGGCCCGCGTCCAGGGCGAGCGCCGCCGCCCGCGCGCGCCAGGGCACCAGGGCCTCGCCCGCCGCGCCGGCCATCAGCGGATCTCCACGTGGCCGGCGTCCTCGCCGTAGATGCCGTGGAAGACCTCGTCGGTGATCGACGCCGGGGGCCCCTCGAACACCTTGCGCCCCGCCCGGAGCGCGACGACGCGCGTGCCGTACTCGCGCGCCAGCGAGAGGAAGTGCAGGTTGGCCACGATCGTCAGGCCGTGCTCCTGCTGGAGGCGCTTGAGGTGCCCCATCACCACGTGCGAGGTCGCCGGGTCGAGCGAGGCCACGGGCTCGTCGGCCAGGATCACCTGGGGGTGCTGGAGCAGGGCCCGGGCGATGGCCACGCGCTGCTGCTGCCCTCCCGACAGGGCCTCCACGCGGTGGTGCGCGTGGTCGGCCAGGCCCACCAGCGCCAGGTGCCGCAGGGCCTCCTCCCGGTCCTCCCGGGCCCACAGGCCCGTGAGCGCCTGGAGCGTGCCCGTGCGCGAGAGCGCTCCCGTGAGCACGTTCGTCAGCGCCGTGGTCCGCGGCACGAGGTTGAACTTCTGGAAGATCATCGCCAGCCGGGCGCGCAGCCGCCGGAGGCCGCCGCCCCGCAGGCCGGTCACCTCCTCGCCGGCCAGCCGGATCGAGCCGCTGCTGGGCTCGATCAGGCGGTTGAGGCAGCGCAGGAGCGTGCTCTTGCCTGCGCCCGACAGCCCCAGGATCACGACGAACGCGCCCTGCTCGACCTCGAGGTCGATGCCGTCCAGCGCGCGGTAGCCGTTGGGGAAGGTCTTCGACAGGCCCCTCACCGAGAGCAGGGCCATCTCAGCGCCCTCCCCGCATGAAGTCCTCGCGGCCCTCGGGGTCGTGGGCGAAGGCGCGCTCGATCGTCTCGAACAGGGCCTGGAAGTCGCCGTCGTCGGCGGGGATCAGCGCCACCACGCTGCCGATGCTCTCCAGCTCGCGCCGCCCGGCCTCGGTCAGGGAATGGAGGCTCACGTACAGGCTCAGCGCGCGGGCCAGCACGTGCCGCACGGGCGCCGGGACGGCCCGGCGGGCCACGACGGGCTCGTTGGGGATCCAGGCGGTGAACCCCAGCAGCCGCGTGCGCTCGAACACGTCGGGGTGGACGTCCTTCACCAGGATGCGGGCGTCGTTGACGGGGTTGTCGGCGTTGGGCGGCATCCACCAGATGCAGCCCACGTCGGCGGCGCCCTCCAGCACGGCGTTGATCAGGATGGGGTACTTCTCGAGCCGCAGCACCCGGGGGCTCACGCCCAGCGCGTTCAGGTGGGCGGTGGGGAGCATGCTGCTGGCCCCGGAGGTGCGGTTGCCCATGGCCACGACGTGCCGCGGCGTGAGCTGGCGCACGTCGCTGAGCGGGCTGTCGGCGCGCACGAGGAAGGCCCCGCGGTAGGAGAGGTCGCTGCCGGGGTGCTCGTCGCTGCCCTGGCGCACGACGGAGAGGATCGCAGTGACGTCGTCCTCGGGCGACGGCGTCTTCGAGGTGGCGAACCACGCGCGCGCGTAGGAGGCCGAGGTCAGGAAGGCCAGCTCGCATTGCCCCTCGACGATCTCCTGCACGACCAGGCCGTAGGAGCGCGCGATGGCCGCCTCGAGCGCGAAGCCCGTGCGCCGGCGCAGGAACTCGAGCATGTCGTCCACCGCGGCGCCCGAGCCGGTGTTGTCGCCCGAGGGCACGAAGCGCAGCCGGATCGGCTGGCCGGGGCTGCCCCAGCCCTCGGCCGGCGGCAGCGGCACGCCCCGGTCGTCGAGCAGCCGGCCCGTGAGCACGTCGCGCAGGAGCCCGGGGGCGGGCGCCCCGCTGCCGGCCGGGCGCGTCGCGTGCACGGCGGCCGGCGCCTGCAGCGCCAGGGCGGCCGTGCCCGCGGCGCTGGCCCCCAGCAGCGCCAGCCACAGCGCGGCCCACGCCGGTCCGCGTGCGCCCCGCGACCCGGGCGTCGGGCCCGGGGGCGGGGGGGGCGGCGCCTGGGGCTGGGTCGGGAGGCGGGTGGGGGGGGGCACGCGGGGCCGGGCGCGGGGCGCGCCAAGGAGCCCGCCATCGAACCAGGGGGGGGCGCCCGGGGCAACGGCGATGCCGCCTGGGGACGCCGATCGTCCGTGAAGACCCTGTGAAGCGCCGCGTGGAACGGGCCTTGCTTCCCCATGGCCATGGAGCCTGCCGTCCCTCGCGGCCGCGGGCTGGTGATCGACGACGAGGAGTCGATCCGTGTGGGGCTGCTCCGGGGCCTGGCGCGGCTG
>CAZPOZ010000414.1:0-3625 GCA_964588235.1 uncultured Planctomycetales bacterium | reverse complement strand
AGGTGGCTCCGTTTGGGGCGACGCGGCGTGGCTCCGGGAGGCCGTCACTTGACACGTGGATCCTGGGCCCCAAGCCCTTCTCCAGGAACTCGCCGACGCACCCCATGCTCGTGATCCGCTCGCCGAAGGTGTTCGAGGACGAGAAGGCACGGCTCGTCGGGGCCCTGCGCAAGTTCTGCGCGGCCGGGCCCGCCTCCGCGGCGCGCTACCAGCATGCGTTCGTCGGCGCGCTGACCGGCGAGGAGTGGGGCCGGATGCAGCACAAGCACATCGACCACCACCTGCGGCAGTTCGGGGTCTGAGGCGCGCCCGCGCCCAGCGAAGCGCAGGCGGAGGGCCGCCACGAGCAGACGGGGGGCTCGACGTCCCCGGTGGCGGGGGACTCCTGACCGACCTCGCGCCGACGGCGCAGGCGCAGGATCACGTGCGCAGCCGGGCCCGGTGGGAGCACCCCTGCTTCTCTGCCGCGTGGACCCTCTGGGGCGCCCCCGAGTAGGCTCCCTGGCGTGGCGCCGCCCTCCGCTCCCGCACGCTGGCTGCTCGCCATGGGCTGCGCGGCGGCGCTGGCGCCGCTCGTGGGCCGCGTCGTCCGGGGGGAGCCGCCCCCCGCGCCCCCCTCCTTCGCCACCGACGCCAAGCCTTTCCTCGAGGCGCACTGCGTGACCTGCCACGGGGGGGCCAGCCCCGAGGCGGGGCTCGACCTCTCGACCTTCGCGCTCGACCCGGGCGCCCCCCCGCCGGCCGGGCCCGGCACGGCGCGGGACGCGGCCCGCCTGCTCGAGATGCGCCGACGCGTCGTGGCGCGCGAGATGCCCCCGCTCACGAGCGAGGCCCCACCCCCCGAGCAGGTCGCGCGCTTCGTCGCCTGGGCCGACCAGGCGCTGGTCGCCGCCGACCAGGCCCTGCCCCCCGACCCCGGCCGCGTCGTCGTGCGCCGGCTCTCGCGCTTCGAGTACGGACGCACCCTCAAGCACCTGCTCGACCTCGACTTCGAGCCGGGCAGCGAGTTCCCCGCCGACGACCTGGGCTACGGCTTCGACAACATCGGCGCCTCGCTCACGATGTCGCCCCTGCTGCTCGAGAAGTACGCCGACGCCGCCGCGGAGATCGCCCGGCGCGCCGTCTGGCTCGAAGATCCGAAGAACCCCGCCGTGCGGCGCCTGGAGGCCGAAGGGCTCGAGGTCGCGCCCGAAGACGCCGGGCGCGCCGCCGGCGACGGGGCGGGGCTCCACAGCAACGGCGCCGTGCTCGCGCGCGTCCGCCTGCCCCGCGACGGCGAGTACCTGCTGCGCACCCGCGCCTGCGCCCAACAGGCCGGGCCCGACGTGGCGCGCCTGGCGTTCGTCGTGGACGGGACGCGCGTGCACGAGGCCGACGTGCCCGAGACGCGCGACGGGCCCGGCGTCAGGGAGCGGCGCCTGACCCTGACCGCCGGGCTCCACGAGGTCGGCGTGGCCTTCGTGAACGACTACTGGCGGCCTCAGGCCCCCGAGGGGCAGCGCGACCGCAACCTGTTCGTGGACTGGATCGAGGTCGTCGGCCCCGTGGACCCGAGGCTCCCGCCTGCCTCCCACGCGCGGCTCTTCGCCAAGGATCCGGCGCACAAGGCCAAGGATCCCGCCAAGCTGAGCGTGAAGGCGCGCGCGGAGCCGATCCTCCGGGACCTGCTCGCGCGCGCGTGGCGCCGGCCGCCGGCCCCCGACGAGGTCAAGCGCCTGGTGGGGCTGGTGGAGTCGCGCGTGGCCGCCGGTGAGCCGTTCGCCCTCGGCGTGCGGCTGGCGCTCGAGGCCGTGCTGGTCTCGCCCCACTTCCTCTTCCGCGTCGAGACCGGCGCGGCCACGGGCGAGGGGGGCAAGCCCCGCGACCTGGACGGGCACGCGCTGGCCACGCGCCTCTCCTACTTCTTCTGGAGCAGCCTGCCCGACGAGCCGCTCTTCGCCCTGGCCCGCACGGGCCGGCTCTCCGACCCCGCCGTCCTCGAGGCCGAGGCGCGGCGCCTGCTCGCCGACCCGCGCGCGTCCGCGCTGGCCGAGAACTTCGCCGTGCAGTGGCTCGAGCTGCGCCGGCTCGCGACCTTCGTGCCCGACCCGGCGCGCTTCCCGGGCTTCGAGGCGCTGCGCGAGCCCCTGCGCCGCGAGGCGGAGCTGCTCTTCGACGCCGTGCGGCGCGAGGGACGCGACCTGCACGAGCTGCTCACCGCGCGCTTCACCTTCGTCGACGCGACCCTGGCCGCGCACTACGGGCTCCCCGTCCCCGCCGACGGCGGCTTCGGGCGCGTGGACCTGCCCGACGGCGCCCGGGGAGGGGTGCTCGGGCTCGCCGGCGTGCTGGCCGTCACGAGCAACCCCACGCGCACCTCGCCCGTCAAGCGCGGCAAGTGGGTGCTGGAGAACGTGCTCGACGCGCCCCCGCGCCCCCCGCCGCCCGGAGCCGACAGCCTCGACGAGCAGGCCGTGACCGCCAGCGCCGCCACCTTGCGCGAGAGCATGGAGCGCCACCGCGCGCGGCCCGAGTGCGCCGCGTGCCACACGCGCATGGACGCCCTGGGCTTCGCGCTCGAGCGCTACGACCCCGTGGGGCGGCTGCGCGCCGAGCACGGGGGACGGCCCGTGGACGCGCGCGGCACCCTGCCCGACGGACGGGCCGTGGAGGGGTTGGCCGACCTGCGCGGCCCCCTGCTCGAGGACCGGGCCTTCCTGCGCTGCCTGGCGCGCAAGCTGTTCACCTTCGCCCTCGGGCGCGCGCCCGAGCCGCGCGACGAACTGCAGCTGTTCGCCCTCACGCAGCGCCTGGCCCCGGGCAAGCCCACGCTCGACGACCTGATCGTCGGCCTGGTGCGCCTGGAGGCCTTCCGCCGTCGCAGCCCCGGCGAGTGAGCGCCGCGGGGCCGGCCGGGCGGGTAGGGTGGGGGCGTGGCCCACGTGATCCGCCGCCTGGCCCTCTCGCGCCGCGCGCTCCTGCGCGGCGGCGCCGCCGCGGTGGCGCTGCCCTGGCTCGACGCCATGCGGCCGGCCCTGGCGGGCCCCGCCCGCGAACCCGAGGCGCTGCGCCTGGCGATCGTCTTCGCCCCCAACGGGCAGCACATGGAGGCTTGGACGCCGCGCACCGAGGGGGCGCTCGCGCTCTCGCCCACGCTCGAGCCCTTCGAGGCCCACCGCAAGCGGCTGCTCGTGCTCTCCGGCCTGACGATCAACGGCGGGCGGGCGCTGGGAGACGGCCCCGGCGACCACGCCCGCGAGGGGGCCTCGTTCCTCACCTGCGCCCACCCGCGCAAGACCGGCGGCGCCGACCTCAGGGCGGGCGTCTCGATCGACCAGCTGCTGGCGTCCCGCGTGGGCGCTGCGACGCCCTTCCCCTCGCTCGAGGTCGGCCTCGAGCCCGGCGCCGCCGGCGGCGCCTGCGACTCCGGCTACGCCTGCGCGTACAGCAACAACGTCTCCTGGCGCAGCGAGAGCCAGCCGATGCCCAAGGAGACGCAGCCCCGCGCGCTCTTCGCGCGCCTCTTCGGCGACCCCGACGCGGCCGAGGACGCCGCCGAGCACGCCCGGCGCCGGGCCGAGCGCGCCAGCGTGCTCGACCTGGCCCGCGAGGACGCCCAGCGCCTGCGGGGCCGCCTGGGCCCGGC
>CAZPOZ010000413.1:0-3628 GCA_964588235.1 uncultured Planctomycetales bacterium | reverse complement strand
GAGAAGCGCGCCTACCGCGAGTGGATGGAGGACATGCAGGCCACGCGCGTGCTGCAGGACAAGATCCTCAAGTGGCCCAGCCAGTCGTTCTGGACGCAGATCTCGCAGGTGCGGGCCCGCACGCGCCCGTCGTTCGGCACCACGGAGTCCGACCCGGAGGCCGACGCCCTCAAGGCCAAGATCGCCGGGACCTCGGTGAACGTGGACATCCTCTCGAAGAAGTTCGGCGAGGTGGTCGACACGCTGCGCATCCAGACCGGGCTCAACCTGGTGGTGGACAGCCGCATCAAGTCCGAGGTGGCCGAGAACGCCGTGCCCGACATGCAGTTCCAGGGCATCTCGCTCGACACGCTGCTCTCGGTCCTCAAGGCCGCCGGCGGGGCCGACGTGGTCTGGACGACGAAGGGCAACATGGTGCTCTTCACGAAGAAGGAGTACGTGAAGGCCAACCTCGTGGTGCAGATCCACAACGTGGCCGACCTGGTCACGGGCCTGACCGACTTCATCCCCCCCACGATCCAGCTGGTGGGCCCCGACAGCGTCTCCGACGAGGAGCACCCGCTGTTCGGCACGGAGGGCGAGGAGCCCGTGCTGCCCTACGGCACGCTCAACGAGCTGATCGAGCTGGTCAAGAGCGCCGTGAACCCCGCCTACTGGGGCGGCGAGGCCGAGGGCGCCGACATCAAGGAGCAGGGCCAGCACAACATGGTGGTCAAGGCCTCCTCCGAGATGCAGGACAAGGTGGCCAAGTTCCTCGACGACCTGCGCGGCTTCGCCGGCATCGTCGTGACGGTGGAGACGCGCTTCCTCGAGGTCGGCGACCACTTCCTGCGGGACGTGGGCGTGGACTTCCGCGGCCTGGGCGGCACGGGCGGCCCCGGCGTGAACACGGGCACCCTGGTGGACCTGGACGGCGTCACCAACGGCCTGGAGGACGCGACCTCGGCCGGCCTGGACAACGGCGGTGGTGGCCTGACGACCGGCGCCGCCCTGCCTCCGAGCGCGGGCATGTTCTTCAACGACGGTGGCGACGGCGACTTCCGCGGCCGCACGGAGAACATCTTCAACAACTCGCTGGGCAACGTGCTCTCGTCCCTGGGCGGCGCGACGCTGACGCTCTCGTACCTGGACGACACCGAGTTCAGCATGATCATCCGCGCGACGGAGAAGAACGCCCAGGTGCGCACGCTGACCGCGCCCCAGATCACCGTCTACAACACCCAGCGCGCCAACCTGACGGTCGTGAACCAGCTGTCCTACATCCAGGACTTCGACGTCGAGGTCGCCCAGACCTCGTTCATCGCCGACCCGATCGTGGGCATCATCCAGGACGGCCTGACGCTCGACGTGCGCCCGACGGTCAGCAACGACCGCAAGTGGATCACGCTCGAGCTGCAGCCCACCGTGGCCGACCTGATCGAGCCGATCCCCACCTTCGCCACCACGCTGGCGTCGTCGTTCGCGCCGGTCATCATCCAGCTGCCCGAGCTGCGTCTGCAGCAGGCGCGGCTCACCGTGCGCATCCCCGACCGGGGCTCGATCCTGATCGGCGGCCTGAAGAACATCCGCACGGTGGACCGTCAGTCGGAGACGCCGCTGCTGGCCGACATCCCGATCCTCTCGTTCCTCTTCAGCCGCAAGGGCCGCAGCGACGAGATGAGCAACCTCATGATCCTGGTCCGGGCCGAGATCACCGACCTGGCCGCCCAGGAAGAGTCGATGATGAAGTAGGCCCCCGGGCCGCTGGCCCTCGGGGCCCCCCGCACCGCGACGCGGTGCGGGGGGCCCTTCTCGTTCCGCGGGTCGCGAGCTCGAGGCGGGGTGGCGGGGGCCCCTGGACCCGCGCCGGCAGGCTTGGAGGGGACGCGCCCGGCCGAGGAGCGGCTCGAGAGGGAGCGGAGCGGCCCGGAGGAGAGCCACGTGCGGGCTGCCCCCACGAGCCCGAGGAAGGGCCGCGGTAGGATGCCCGCGTGCCGATCCTCCCGCAGCTCGACGTCGTCCTCTTCGACCTGGACGACACGCTCTACAGCACGACGGCCTTCGCCGAGACCGCCCGGCGCGAGGCCATCCGCGCGATGGTCGCGGCGGGCCTGGACCTGACGGAGGACGAGGGCGTCCAGGAGCTCTCCGAGGTCGTGGCGGAGTTCAGCAGCAACTACGAGCACCACTTCGACCGGCTGCTCGACCGGTTGGGCCCGCAGCGCCTCTCGGGGCGGAACCGGGCCGTGCTGATCGCCACGGGAGTGATCGCCTACCACCGCGCCAAGGAGCGCGGCATGCCCCTGCTGCCCGACGCCCGGGAGCTGCTCGACGCGCTGCGGGCGGCGCGGGTGAAGCTGGGCGTGATCACCGCGGGGCTGCAGGTGAAGCAGGCGGAGAAGCTGATCCGCACCGGGCTGCTGGCCTACCTGGCCCACGACGCGATCTTCCTCAGCGACCAGATGGGCGTCTCCAAGCCCAACCCCAAGATCTACGCCAAGGCCCTCCGTGCCCTGGGCGTGGCCCCCTTGAAGGCGCTGTACGTGGGCGACCGGCCCAGCCACGACGTGATCCCCGCCCGCAAGGCCGGGCTCAAGACGGCGCTCTACCGGGGGGCGGGCGGGAAGTACGCCACCGAGCCCTGCCAACCCCCGGCAGACCACGAGGTCGGCGACCTGCGGGCGCTGATCCCCCTCCTGCGCGACGTCTACGGCCTGCCGCTGGCGACCGCGCCCGCCCCTACGGGGCCAGCGCGATGACCGCGATCTCCACGCGCGCGTCCCGGGGCAGCCGGGCCGCCTGGACCGTCACCCGGGCCGGCGGCGCGCCCGGGAACCAGCGCGCGTAGACGGCGTTCATCGCCTCGAAGTCGCCCAGGTCGGCCAGGAACACGTCGCAGCGCACGGCGCGCTCGAGCGAGGACCCGGCCGCCGCGAGCACCGCCGACAGGTTGCGCAGCACCTGCTCGGTCTCCCGCGCCACGTCCCCCGCCCCCACCAAGGCCCCCGTGGCGGGATCGAGCGCGACCTGCCCGGCCGTGAACACGAACCCCGCCGCGCTCACGGCCTGGCTGTAGGGGCCGATCGCCCGGGGCGCCTGGGGGCTGCTGACGACTCGACGTTCGCTCATGGGAGACTCCCGGCAGGCCCTGGGCCGCCCGCGGCGCTCAACGCTCCGGCAGGTGGCACGCCGCCCACTGCCCCGGACGGTGCTCCCGGAGCGCCGGCGGCTCCGACTCGCAGCGCCCGAAGGCCTGGGCGCAGCGGCTGCGGAACGGGCAGCCCGTGTGCTCCACCATCGGGCTCGGGATCTCGCCCACGAGGGGCAGGCGCCGCCGACGCGCCTCGACCGCCGGATCGGGCACCGGGACGGCCGAGAGCAGCGCCTGGGTGTACGGGTGCAGCGGAGCGCCGTACAGCGCGTCCCGCCCGGCCAGCTCGACCACCCGCCCCAGGTAGAGCACGGCGACGCGGTCGCTCATGTGCCGCACGACGGCCAGGTTGTGCGCGATGAACAGGTAGGTCAGGCCGAGCTCGCCCTTGAGCTGCTCGAGCAGGTTGAGCACCTGCGCCTGCACCGAGACGTCCAGGGCGCTGACCGGCTCGTCGAGCAGGATCGCCTCGGGCTGGACGGCCAGCGCGCGCGCCAG
>CAZPOZ010000412.1:0-3628 GCA_964588235.1 uncultured Planctomycetales bacterium | reverse complement strand
GGCCCGCGCCGCCGACGGCGCGGCTGCCCAGGTGGACGAGGTGCCAGTCCTGCGGCACGCCGTCCACCGCCGAGTACATGCACATGGGCGAGACCACGAAGCGGTTGGGCAGCGTGACGTCGCGGAGCCTCAGCGGCGCCAGCGCCGGGGGCAGCGGCGGTTCGGAGGCGGGCAGCCCGTGCGTGCGCGCGTAGGCGGCGCTCACCCGCGTCACCAGGGCCGGGTCGCGTCGGCGCAGGTTCTCGTAGGTGATGCGCTGCGAGCGCGTCATCAGGTTGAAGGTGAACGCGTCGGGCGCCTGGCCCACGTAGCGCGCCACGTCCTCGAACCAGGCCTGGCTCACGCCCGCGGCCCGCTGGATGCGCTGCACGTCCTTCGCGCGCGCCTGCTGGTAGTCGGCCAGGGCCGCGGGCACGTCGCGGGTGCCCAGGCGGCGGAAGGCGTCCACGAGCGCGATCGCGTCCTCCATCGCCAGCTTCGTGCCCGAGCCGATCGAGAAGTGCGCCGTGTGGGCCGCGTCGCCGAGCAGCACCACGTTGTCCGCGTGCCAGGCGGCGTTGCGGATCAGCGGGAACTGCCTCCAGATCGACCGGTTCGTCAGGAGGCGGTGGCCGCCGAGGTGGTCGGCGAACAGGCGCTCGACGTACGCCGCGGTGGCCGGCTCGTCGGCGCGGTCCAGCCCGGCCGCGCGCCACGTCGGCTCCCCGCACTCGACGATGAAGGTCGAGAGGCCCTCCTCGAAGGGGTAGGCGTGCACGGTGAACAGGCCGTGCTCGTTCGCGCGGAAGAGGAAGGTGAAGGCCGGCAGCGGCAGCGTGGTGCCCAGCCAGGTGAACCGGCAGCGGCCCAGGCTGATCGTCGGGCGGAAGCGCTCGGCCCAGGTCTGGCGCACCACGCTCTGGACACCGTCGGCGCCCAGCAGCAGGTCCACGTCGCCGGCCAGGGCCCGCGGGTCGGGGATCTCGTGCTCGAAGCGCAGCTCCACCCCCAGCTCGCGGCAGCGATCGTGCAGGATCTGCAGCAGGCGCTTGCGCGAGAGCCCCACGAAACCGTGCCCCGTGCTGCGCACCCGCGTCCCGCCGACGTGCGTGTCGATCGCGTCCCAGCGCACGAAGGCCCGCTCGATGGCGGCGTAGGAGGCGGGGTCGGCCTGCTGGAAGTGCCCCAGCGTCTCGTCGCTGAACACGACGCCCCAGCCGAAGGTGTCGTCGGGGCGGTTGCGTTCGTGGATCGTGATCCGCGACTCGGGGAAGGCCTGGCGCATGAGCACGGCCGTGTAGAGCGCCGCCGGTCCGCCGCCGATGGATGCGATGCGCACGAGCTGCCTCCGGGAACGCGCCGGCCGGGGCCGGCGTCCGCCGCAGCCTACGCGCACCATGCCCGGGCCGGCGCTTGCGCGTGACCCGGGCGTGACGGGTCCGGGCGCGTCGCCGTCCTGCGGCGGGCCGGGGGCGCGGCGGGAACGTTGGGGGGGCGGGAACGGCTGCCTACCCTGCCGACCCGGTGGAGCGCGGCCGTCCGGCGGCGCGCCCGCGGAGGCCTCCCATGCGCCCGAGCCGTCTGGTCGTCCTGCCCGTCGTCGCCGTCGCCCTCCTGCTCCTCGACCCCGCCCGCGCGCGGGCCGACGGGGCCTGCTGCCCCCCGCCTCCGCCGCCGGCCTGCGAGGTGGTGGACGCCTGCCCCTGCGACCCCTGCAAGTCGCCTTGGAGCTTCTCCGCGGGGCTCAACCTGAGCGCGCAGTCGGGCAACACGGAGACCCTCAACCTCAAGGTGGACGGCGAGGTGGTCTACGACCGCAAGCCCTGGCTGTGGAAGCTGGGCGGCTACTTCGTCTACGGCGAGCAGAGCGGCGTGCGCAGCGCCGAGAACGCGGCGGTGACGCTGCGCGGCGAGCGCTACCTGGCCCGGCGCGACTACCTCTTCGCCCAGGTGCTCTACGAGACCGACGACTTCGCCGCGCTCGAGTACCGCATCACGCCGGTGGCCGGCTACGGCCGGGTGCTGGTGAAGACCGCCCGCACCGAGCTCAAGGGCGAGGTGGGCGGCGGCGTGGCGATCGAGAAGCGCGACCTGCTGGTGGAGACGACCGACCCGATCGCCTGGGTGGCGCTCCACTACGCGCAGAAGCTGCTGCAGGCCGCGACCTTCAAGGCCGACCTGGACGTGCGTCCCAACCTCTCCGACTTCGACCGCACGGTCTCGGTGCTCGACCTCAAGCTCGAGATCCCGCTGTGCAAGTGGATGGACCTGGCGTTGGGCGCGCGCCTGCGCCACGAGGTGGAGCCGCCGCCCGGCCTGGAGGAGCTCGACACGCTGCTCACCGTGGGCCTGAAGGTCCACTTCTAGCGCGCGGGTCGCACGTTCGAGTGGGGGACGTGCGACGCGCTGGGCTCAGGGGCGCTCGCGGCCCGTCCTCGGGCTCGGGTGGGCGGCCCACACGTCGCCCTCCTCCGGGGGCCGCGGGACACGCAGCCCCCGGGCACGCGTGCGGGGCTCCGGTACGCTCGCGGCGTGGCCTCGCTGCTGCCGCCCTGCCCGACCCGTGAGCGCTACCAGGTGCTGGTGGACCAGGCGGCGCCGTGGCTTCCGGCGGTGGGCCTGATCGCCCGGCGCCACGGGCTGCCGGCGCCGACCGTGGCCGACCACCGCCCCGGCGGCTTCGTGGTCTTCGCGCTCGGGCCCTGCGTGCTCAAGCTCACGCCGCGCTGGTACGAGGCCGAGGTGCTCGCCGAGCGCGTGGCGCTGCAGGCCGTGCGCGGCCGCCTCCCCGTGCCGACGCCCGAGCTCCTGGCGGAGGGCGAGCTCGAGGGCTGGCCCTACCTGCTGATCACGCGGCTGGCGGGCGAGGCGCCGGGCTCGTCGGGCCGGCGGCTCGACCTGGCCGAGCGGCGCGCGGCGGCCGACACGATCGGCCGCGTGCTGCGCGCGCTGCACGGGCTCCCGCCGGAGGCGTTCGCGGGCCTGCCGCGCCACGAGGCGGCGTTCGAGGCCGCGCGCCGGCGCCTCGCGCCCGACGCGCAGCGCGCCTGGGGGCTCGCGCCCGCGATCGTGGAGGGGCTCGAGGAGCTCCTCGACGGCCTCCCGCCGCTCGTCACGGGTCCCGCGGTCCCGATCCACGCCGACCTGCACCACGGGAACCTGCTGGTGGAGCCGGGCGCGTCCGGCCTCGAGGTCCGGGGCGTGATCGACTTCGGCGACGCGGCGCTGGGGCCGCCGGAGCTCGACCTCTCGGTGCCGGCGCTGTTCCTCGGCCGCGGCGACCCCGAGCCCCTGGACGCGCTGTTCGCGGCCTACGGACGGCCCCAGGCGCGGCGCGACCCGGCCTTCCGCCGCCGCCTCGTGGCTTGGATGTTCCTGCACCCGTTCGGCAACATGCGTCGCTTCGTCCCCCGGGAGGCGGGCCGCCCCGCCCGCGCGACCTTCGAGGAGATGGAACGCGAGCTGCTGCCGCCCCCGTGAGCGCAGGCCGCCGTCGAGCCGGGCCCGGCCCGGCGCCGGGTCAGGGGCATGGCCACCAAGCTAGGGGTAGGGCCCGTGGGAGGGCGAGATTCCTCCCGCGGAGGGGCGTACGTGGGGCCTCTGCAGGCCGTGCCCAAGCGACCGGCGCGCTGGGCCGGTAGCGGAAGGC
>CAZPOZ010000411.1:0-3657 GCA_964588235.1 uncultured Planctomycetales bacterium | reverse complement strand
GCGATCTCGTCCTCGCCGAGCTCGATCACGCGGTCGGCGCGGCCCGAGAGGGCCTTCACGTCGCTGGCCACCAGGGTCTCGCCCACGCCCAGCCCGACGAGCAGCGGCGAGCCGCGGCGGAAGGCCACGATCGTCCCGGGCAGGCGCGCGTGCAGCAGGGCGACCGCGAAGTGGCCGCGGCAGCGTCGGATCAGCTCCCGCGCGGCCTGCACGGGGTCGCCCTGGAACACCCGGGCGAACAGGTGCGCGAGGACCTCCGTGTCGGTCTCGGAGACGAAGGTCGCGCCGTGGGCGCTCAGCTCCTCCTTGAGCGCCAGGTCGTTCTCGAGGATGCCGTTGTGCACCACGGCGACCTCGCCGGCGCCGCCGAGCAGGGGATGCGCGTTGCGCTGGCTGGGCTGGCCGTGCGAGGCCCAGCGTGTGTGGCCGATGCCGGTCGTCCCCACGAGGTGCTGGCGCTCCCACCCGGGGGCCAGCTCGCCGATCCGGCCCTTGCCCTTCTCCACGCGCAGCCGGCCGCCGGGCTCCTCGAGCGCGACGCCGGCCGAGTCGTAGCCGCGGTAGGAGAGGAGGCGGATGCCCTCGACGAGCAGGGGCAGGGCGCGCGACTCGCCCGCGTAGCCGATGATGCCGCACATCGGTCAGCGGCCCGCCGGAGGCTCGGGCGGGGCGCCGCGCGGCTTCTCGGGCACCGTGGCCCGGAGCGGGATGCGCAGCTCCTTCTGCTCGGGGAGGTCCGTGCGCAGCACGAGCGTGGCCTCGAGCTGCCCGGGCTTGCGCCCCTTGCCGTCGTAGGCCACCCGCACCTGCGGGCCGTCCTTGGCGTCGGCCAGGAGCGTGGCCGTGAAGCCGGGGCCCTCGGGCCCCGGGGCGGCCCCGCCGGGCCCCTCGACCAGCGCCTCGAGCAGGCGGAAGGTCGTGCCCGGGGTGGTGGCGGTGACGCGGATGGTCAGCTCCTTGGGCACCCCGGCCTGCACGAAGCCGAACACGCCCACCGGGTGCGAGGCCATCAGCGGCGCCACGACGTCCAGGTAGGCCATCACCGGGATCTCGGGCCGGTCCGGGTGGCTGGTGCGGATCGTGACCGGCGCCGACCAGGGGCCCTCGACCTCGCGTCCCGGGTGGGTCACCGTGACCTCGACGACGCGCAGGTTGGGGTCGTCCACGGGCTTGACCTCGAAGGGCATCGCGGGCGGCTCCTGGCTGCCCACCTTGCCCACGACCACGTCGGTCACGGTCCACTCGGCGTCGGCCTTGGGGCTGGTGAGCCGGAGGGTGGCCGTGGCGCGCTCGCCCCGGCGGTGCCGGCCGAAGGCGAAGTGGCCGGCGGAGACGATCACGCCCTGGGAGATGTCGGCCTTGACCGGCCAGGTGTGCCGCGGGTTCTCGAGCTCGTTGGTGTAGATCCAGAAGTTCTTGCTCTGCACGCCCTGGTGCCCCTCGGTGTGCAGCGTGAGCACGACCGCGCCGGCCTCCCCCGGCTCGTAGCGCGTCTTCGTGGGGTCCTTGTAGGTCAGCTTGACGCAGCCGCAGGGGGTGCCCTGCTGCACCAGGCAGAGCACACCCGTGCCCGCGTTGCGGAACGGGACCTCGCGCTCGATGGACGCCCCCTGCTTCACGCGCCCGAAGTCGACGCCCGACTCGGGCAGGTCGAGCACCAGCCGCGGCGGGGCCTCGGGCACGGCGGCGCAGCCGGGGGGGAGCGGCGGGCTGCCGGCTCCGGGCAGCGAGCCGGCCCCGACGGGCGCAGGCGGCGCCTCGGCGCCGCCGCCCCCCAGCGCCAGGGCCACCAGACCGCCCATGACGAGCGCCGTGGCCAGCCCCGTGAGCAGCAGCACGGCCCGGCCACGCCGGTCGGGCGCCGCCGTGCCCGGGACGGGCTCCGCGGGCTCGACGGGCGCAGGCCCCACGGCGGTCGGGACGGGCGGGGACGGTTCCACGTTCGGCTCCTATCGGCGGGCGGGCTCCCGGGGCCGCAGCCGGCGCCGGACGCGTCCCTGAGCCTACCCCGGATGCCCTGGGGCGCAGGTCCCGCTAGCGGGGAGCCGTCGTGCGGCGGTCGGAGGGCACCTCGCCGTGGTCGATGGCGGTCCGCAGGGCGGCGTAGCTCTCCCCGAAGCCGACGCTGGCGTCGGCGTCGTGGCAGGCTCGACAGGCCGCCGGCCCGGGATCGCGGCGGTTGGGCCCGCCGGGGGCGAAGGCGGCGCGGTCGCGTGGCGCCTCCACGTGCCGGCTGCCCGGCCCGTGGCAGCTCTCGCAGCCCACGCCCCCCAGGTGGGGCGTCTCCTCCGGCCCCGCGTAGCCGGAGGCCCACCAGCTCAGGCGGTCGTCCGGGCCCCGCGTCGCCCCCAGCGCGTGGCAGGCCAGGCACTCCGGATCGTGCTCCTGCCCGAGCTGGCGCAGGCTGCGCAGCGCGCGGGCGTGCGGCGTGCGCGCCCAGGACTGGGAGATGCCCGGGTGGCAGGCCGCGCAGGCGGCCGAGCCCACGTAGCGCGCGCCGCCGGCGGGCTCGGCGCGCCGCTCCACCAGGCTCAGCAGCCCGTCCTCCCGGACCTTGGCGCGGTAGATCCCGAGCAGGTCCTCGGCCAGCGCCTTCCCGGCGCCGCCGACGGCGTCGAAGCCCGGCGCCAGCGGCTGGGCCACGTAGGAGGCGCGCAGCCCGCGGCCGTCGGGCGCCAGGTCGAGGTCGAGCACGCCCACCGCGCGGCCGCGGTCCTCGAAGGAGACCACCAACGGCCCCTGGCTCAGGGGCACCTGCGTGCGCGGCCCTCCGTCGGAGGCCCCGCTCAGGTCGATCAGCACGGCGGGCCCCAGCGCGCGGAGCGCCCGCTCCACGGTCTGGCGGGTCGCCTGCCCGCCGGTGACGGCCACGATCCAGAGCACGTCCGGGTTGGGCGCCAGCCCCTGGAGCGCCCCCGCCGGCGCCATCACGTAGTCCACCAGCCCGCCCGAGGCGAGCACCTCGCCCGCGGCCTCGTCCACGACGCACAGCGCGCGCAGGGCCAGCGAGCGCAGGCGCAGGTCCACCCACGGCCGCGCGGGCGAGTCGGGGTCGGCGCCCAAGAGGCGCGAGGGCATCACGTTGGCCGGCAGGCGCGGCCGGTCCACCTCGCTCGTGCCGGGCCCCTCCAGCGCGTCCACCAGGGGCTTGACGGCGAGATCGTCGGGCGCGAGCAGCGCGGCCGAGAAGCCCAGGTCGACCAGGGCCCGGCGCCAGAGCGCCGCCTTGAGGCCCTGCTGGCGCGCCGCCAGCTCGCCGGCGGCCGCGGGGCCCGCGACCCCGCCCACCGAGATCGCCGCGAGCGAGCCCTCCGTGCGGCCCCGGAGCAGGTCGAGCACCGCGCCCAGGCGCGTCAGCCCTCCGGGGCTGCCCCGCCGGCTGGCGCAGGGCACGAGCCGCCCCCCGTGGCGGCCGGCCAGGAGCACGGTGGCCAGCGGCTGGCGCCGCGCCCAGCGCGCCTCCTCCGGCGCGTTGCCCGGCCCGCCCGCGGGCGCGTCCTCGCCGCCCGCGCTCCGCCGCGCGGCCGCGGCCGCCAGCAGCAGCGCCACGGCCAGCGCCAGGGGCCCGGGGGGCACGCGCACGCGCATCCGCCGCCTACGCGCGGGCCAGCCGGCGCAGGACGAGGCAGGTGACGTCGTCCTCGAAGGGCCGCCCGC
>CAZPOZ010000410.1:0-3680 GCA_964588235.1 uncultured Planctomycetales bacterium | reverse complement strand
CCGGACCCGGCCTCGCCCGGCTTCCCGGAGGAGCTGGACGCGTTGCGGGCCGAGGCGCAGCGCCTGGGCGACGACCTCCTCTGCCTGCTGGTGGGCAACTGCATCACCGAGGAGGCGCTGCCCTCCTACCAGACCGCGCTCAACCGCTTCGACGGGCTCACCGACCGCACGGGCACCGAGCCGCACGCCTGGGCGCGCTGGAGCCGCTGGTGGACGGCCGAGGAGCAGCGCCACGGCGCCGTGACGAGCACCTACCTCTACCTCTCGGGCCGCGTGGACCTGCGCGCCGTCGAGCAGACGATCCAGCACCTGATCCGCAACGGCTTCGACCCCCGGGCCGGAGGCGACGCCTACCGCGGGCTGGCGTACGTCTCCTTCCAGGAGCGGGCGACCAAGATCTGCTGGAACCGGCTCGCCAAGCGGGCCGCCGAGTCGGACGCGCCGCGCCTGAGGCGCATCTGCGGCGAGGTGGCCGCGGACGAAGCCCGCCACGAGCGCATCTACCAGGCCGTGCTGCGGGAGGTGGTCGCCCGCGCGCCGGTGGCCGCGCTCGCGGCCCTGCACGACGTGTGGGCCCACGTGGTGGAGATGCCGGCCCGGACGATGACCGACGGCCACGACCCGCGCCTGTTCGAGCGTTTCGCCGACCTCAACCAGCGCACGGGCGTCTACACCCTGGCCGACTACGCCGAGATCCTCGAGCACGTCGTGGGGGCAGCCGGGCTGCCGGCGCTCCAGGGCCTGACGGGCGAGGCCGCGCGCCAGCAGGACGAGCTCTGCGCGCTGCCCGCGCGCTTCCGGTCGCTGGCCCAGACCCGCGCCGGCGCCCGAGCCCGCCCCGCGGCCTTCCGCTGGATCCACGGCCGCAGCGTCTGAGGGCGGCCCCGTCGCCCCCCGCCGCGCCCCCGGTCGGCCGCGCTCAGCGCCGACGGGCGGCGGCGCCGGGGTCGAGCAGCGCCTGGCGCTCCCGCGCCGCCTTCGCGCCCGCCGCGTCGCCTTCCAGGTCCAGGATCCACGCCAGGCGCTCCCAGCGCAGGTCGTCGTCGGGCGCCCAGCGCGCCTCGGCCGTGAGCTGCTCGCGCACCCGTGCCCGGAACGGCGCGTCGGCCAGCAGCCGGGCCGGGGCGAGCAGCGCCGCCCGCGCGGCGCGCGCGCGCACCGCGGGCACCGGGTCGCGGACGAGCCGCGACAGGGCCTCCCAGGCGTCCGGGCCGGCCACGGTGGGCAGCGCGTCGGCCACGCGCCGGCGCACGAGCGAGTCGGGGTCGGAGGCGAAGGGCACCAGCAGCCCCCGCGCGCCGTCGCCCCGCCGCGCCAGCAGCACGGGCGCCGTGGCCCGCGCCAGGCGCGGCGCGCCCGGGTCGCCGAGCAGGGCCAGGAGCCGGGGCACGGCGTCGTAGGCCCCGGCCCGCGCGCCCGCCAGCGCCTCGCGCCCGGCGAGCAGCGCCTGCGCCTTCGGCCACCAGGCGGCGTGCGACCGGCGCAGCGTGGCCTCGGAGAGCGGCGGGGCGCCCGGCGGCGCGCCCCGCAGGCCGGCGTGGCAGCTCACGCAGGCGTCGGCGGCCACACGGTCGCTGCGCAGGGAGGGGCGGGGCACGGAGATCGTGTGATCGGTCACGTCGCCGTGCCCCCGCTCGACCGTCAGCCGCGGCATGTGGCACGACACGCAGCGGCTGCCGCTGCCCGCGGGGTCGTGGTGCGTGTGCGCCCGCAGGTCGGACAGGATCGGGTCGTGGCAGGGGGCGCATTGGCGGTCGGAGCGGGGCTCGCCGCGCATCGCCGAAGGGTGCGGCCCGCCGTGCGGGTCGTGGCAGGTGGTGCAGGTGAGGCCCCCGCGCTCGGCGCAGGCGCTGCTCCAGAACGAGACGCCGGCGTAGACCAGCTCGAGCGGCCTGCCCGCGGGGTCGACGCGGTCGGGGTCGTCCAGCAGGGTCGGGTCCAGGACCTCCAGCAGGTCGCGGCCGCTGCCCGGGGCCCAGCCCGGCACGACCTCCTCGGCCTCCATGTGGCACACGAGGCAGCCGTCCACCTGCTCGCGCCGGGAGAGGCGCCTCCAGCGCAGCACGGGGTCGCCTTCGGCGTCGGCCCGGTCCTGGGCGTCGGCGTGCGCGGCCTGGCCGCCGTGGCAGGCCTCGCAGTCCAGGCCCAGGGCCCGGTGGCTGACCCGCGGTCCCCCCGGAGTCGGGGGCAGCGCCTGCCGCCCGCTCAGGTGGCAGCGCGAGCACTGGGCGTCCCAGGAGCGCACCGGGCCGGTCCAGAACGAGGGATCTCCCGGGGCCACCGCGGGCGCGATCCCGGGATCCCCCGCCGGGCCGGCGAAGTAGAGCTCGGTGTAGTCGAACCACACGGGCGCGCCGTGCTCCCGCATCCCCGGCAGCACCTGCTGGCGCCCGTCGGGCAGCCGGGTGAGGAACATGTGCATCCGCGTGCGGCCCACCTGGTGGGTCACCGGGTAGCGGGTCTCCACGCCGTCCGGGCCCACCGTGAGGGCGGCCAGGGCCTCCCCCTCGCGCACGAAGCGGGTCCGGCCGGCGCCATGCTCGACGAGCGCGCCGTCCCGGATCTCGGCGGGCAGCGCCTCGGGCGTGGCGGCCACGATCGTGAGCGCGTGGGTGCTGGCCTGCCAGGCCTCGTGGAGGGCGAAGTGACAGCGCGCGCACTCCTGCGCGCCGACCGCGAGCGCGGGCGGTCGCGCCTCGTCGCCGCCGCGGGCCACCGACGGGCCTCGGGCGAGCGAGAACGCGCCGAGCGCCAGCAGGACCGGCCCGAGGATGCGCGAGGCGGTGGAGCGCGCCATCGGGTCGAGCCTAGCCCCCCCCGAGGCCCACGCCCCCCTCTTCACGGACGACGCAGGCGCAGCACCGCGTACGGCCCGACCCGGGCCACCCAGGCCTGGCCGTAGAGGCCGAGACCCCCCAGCGTGCTCACCTCGCCCGGGAGCGGCGCCACGGTCACCAGCCCGAGCGCCGGAGGCCCCCCCGGGGGCCAGCCCGGCCCGGGGGCGCCCGCCACGCTCCCCGCCGGCACGACCACCACGGGCCTCCCGGCGGCCCAGGGGCGGGCCGCCCGGGCCTGCGCCTCCGCCCCCTCGCCGAGCTCGAGCGCCACCCAGCCGTGCTCCCCGGCCTCGCGCGCGGCCAGGTCCAGCGCCCGCGCCAGGGCGCTCAGGCGCCCCGCGGGCGCGCGGTCGGCGCCCAGCAGGGCGGCCTGCGCCGGCGCCAGCCCCAACAGCAGCGCCGCGGCGAGCGAGAGCAGCACCGTGCCCGCCTCCCACCGCGCGCGCCAGGGGGCGCCGACCCCGGCCAGGCCCACGGCCCCGACCAGCACGCAGGGCGCGCTCGAGAGCAGCAGCGGCCGAGCCCCGTCGAGCGCGAGCGCGGCGCCGGGGCGCAGCGCCCCCAGGGCCAGCAGGACCCCGTGGAGCAGCGCGCCGGCGCACCAGGCGCCGACGAGCAGCGGGACGGGCCCAGCCCCCGAGAGGAGGCCCCGGAGCCCGCGCGGCAGCAGGGGCAGGAGCGTGAGCAGCGAGGCCGCGGGCAGCCCCACGGCCAGCACGGGCCCGACGCCGCCGGGCTCCCCCGCCCCGCGGGGCAGGGCGAAGGCGAGCGTCGCCACCGCGGGCAGGGCCCACAGGGCGCGGGCCCGGAGGCCCTCGAGCGCGCGCAGCGGGAGCAGGCCCA
>CAZPOZ010000409.1:0-3686 GCA_964588235.1 uncultured Planctomycetales bacterium | reverse complement strand
CCGCCGACGGGACCCCGCTGCTCGAGATCCGGGCGCGCGCGCCGGGCCCGGAGGCCACGCGCGACCGGCTCGAGGCGCGCCGACGGGCGCGGGAGGGGCTGGCGCTGCTCGCCGGGCTCCTGCTCGCGGGGATCGGCGCCTTCGTCCTGCTCGCGCGGGGCGCCCCGGCGGGGCCGGCCCGCGCGCTGGGTTCCGCGGCCGTGCTGCTCCTGCTGCGGGGCGGGCTCGCCGCCCTGGACCTGCCCGGGCGTTTCGCCGGCCTGGCGCCCGCCTTCTCGCCCACCGACTTCGGCATCGAGGACCCCCTGGGCTGGCTCGCCTCGCCCGGCGACTTCGCCCTGACGGCCCTCACCCTGCTGGGCGTGGCCGGCCTGGCGGCCGACGCCCTGCGCGAGGCCGCGGTCCGGCGCCCGCGCGCCGTCTCGCTGCCGGGCCTGCTGCTGGCGGCCGCGGCCGCCCTGGGCGCCGCGGCGGCGCTGCACCTCGCGGTCGCCCAGGGCCAGACCCCGTTCTTCCAGAGCCTGTCCTTCGTCCCCCCCCTGCCCGTGGCCCTGATGCTGGTGGGGCTCGTCTCCACCACCGCCGGCGCACTGCTGCTGGCCTCCGCGGGCCTCACGGCCGCGCGCGGCGCCCGGGGCGGACGGGCGGGCGCGCTCCGGGGGGTGGCTGCGGCCGCGCTGGCCGCGGTGCTCGCGCTGGCCCTCGCGGGGGGCCGGGCCGCCTGCCTGCTCGGCCTCGTGCCGGCCGTGGCCCTGCTGCCGTTGCGGCTCCGGGAGGGCCCGGGACGGGAGCTCGGCGCCAGCCGCGTGCTGCTCGTGGGCCTGCTCTCGACGCTCACGCTGTTCCCCGCCCTGTGGGCCGAGATGGGCGTCCGGCGCCAGAGCCAGCTGAGCTTCGTGCTCGACCGCCTGGAGGACCACGAGGGCCTGGTCCAGAGCGAGCTGCGCTCCGACCTCGAGGAGCTGGCCCAGGATCCCCGCCTGCTCGCGGCGCTGCGCGCCGCCCGCGGCGGTCCCCGTCCGGAGGGCCTGGCCCTCACCCTGTGGCTCGACACCGTGCTCGCCCGGCCCGACGTGCGCGGCTCGCTGGCCGTGCTCGACGAGCGCGGGCGGCTGCTGGACGAGTTCAGCCTCGAGGCCCTGCCCCGCCGGCGCATGCCCGTGCCCGTCGGGCCCAGCGGGCCGCACGACGTGCAGGTGCTGGCGGTGCGGGCCGACGCCGTGTCGCTGCGCACCCTGGTCGGCCGCGTGCGCGTGCGGGGCTCGCCGGCGGGCGGCGAAGGCCGCGAGGTGCTGGGCCACGTCGTGCTCTCGGTCCCGGACCCGGCCGACCTGCTGCTGGCCGGCGTCCCCGCGGGCGCGCGCCTCCTGCCGGAGGACGGCTCGCTCCTGGGCGGGCGCCGACCGCTGGAGGTGGCGCTGCTGGTGCGCGGGCGGGTGGTGGCCAGCAGCGCCCCCGACGTCTCGCGCGAGCCGGGCAGCTTCGGGCCCGAGGCGCTCGCGGGCCTCTCGGCCCCGCGGCCGCGGCTGGCCTGGGACGGGCCCGCGCACGAGGGCGTGGCCGCCTGGTCGGAGTCGCGCGCGGCGGTGCTCGCCGTGCGCCGGCGCACGACCGACCTGGGCGACGTGGTGCTGGCCCTCTCGCGGCTCCTCGTGGTCGGCCTGGCCCTGTCCCTGGCCGTGGCCCTGGGCGCCTTCGCCGCGGCGGGCCGGCGCTTCCGGCTGCGGCTGCACCACCGCATCCTGCTCTCCTACGTGGTGATCTCGGTGGTGCCGCTGGTGCTGCTGGCCTGGGCCAACGTCACGGAGGCGCGCGCCCGGCACGACGAGCGCTTCATGGAGCGGCTCGAGACCGATCTCTCGCGCGCCCGGGGCGAGCTCGAGGCGCAGGGCCCGCAGGTGTTCGACCTCGCCGGCGACGAGGCCCTGCGCCGGGGCGCCTGGGACCGCCGGCACGACCTGGTCCTCTACCGGGGCGGGCGCGCCGTGGCCTCGAGCCGGCGCGGGCTGCTGGAGGCCGAGGTCGAGCCCGAGCGCCTGCCGGCCGAGGCCTACCGCGCCACGGCGCTGGAGCGGCGGCAGACGATCCGGCGCGAGCCGCGCCCGGAGGGCCGGGCCGTGTGGATCGGCTACGCGCCCGTGCTGGCCGCCGACGGGAGGGTCGAGGCCACGGTGGCCGTGCCGCTGCCCTACGACACGGAGCGCGTGGACGAGGAGCTGACCGTCACGGGCAGCGTGATGCTCGCGGGCTACCTGTTGACCCTGGTGCTCGTGCTCGCGACGAGCATCTACGCCGCGCGCCTGATCGCCCGCCCCATCGACGTGCTCGCCCGGGGAACCGAGCAGGTCGCGCGCGGCGACCTGGGCGTGGTGCTCCCGGGGGAGGGCCCCGACGAGCTGGGCCAGGTCGTGGCGGCCTTCAACCAGATGACCCGCGCCCTGGCCGAGGCCCGCGCGCGCGCGGCGCAGGCCGAACGCGAGGCGGCCTGGCGCCGCATGGCCCGGCAGGTGGCCCACGAGATCAAGAACCCGCTGAGCCCGATGAAGCTCATGGTCCAGCAGATGGAGGCCGACCTGCGCCGCGACCCGGGCCGGGCCGGCGAGGCCGTGCCCCGCACGGCCGCCGTGCTGCTGCGCCAGATCGACGCGCTGGCCCGCATCGCCGGGACCTTCGGCGAGCTGGCGCGGCTGCCGGCGCGCCGCCCGACGGACGTGGACGTGGCCGCGCTCGTGGCCCACGTCGTGGATCTGCACGCCGGCGCGCGGGCGCAGGGCATCGAGGTGCGCGCCGAGCTCGAGCCGGAACTCCCCCGGGTCACCGCCGACGAGGAGGAGCTGCGGCGCGTGCTGGTCAACGTGGTGGGCAACGCGGTGCAGGCGATCCCCGGCGCGGGCCGCGTGCTCGTCCGCGCCCGCCGCGCCCCGGCCCCCGACGGCGCGCCGGGCGTGGCCGTGGAGGTCGCCGACACGGGCGTGGGCATCCCGCCCGAGCACCGCGCGCGCCTGTTCGAGCCGTACTTCAGCACGAAGACCTCGGGCACCGGGCTCGGGCTGGCGATCGTCAAGCGCATCCTGGACGACCTGGGAGGCAGCATCCGCGTCGAGTCGGTCCCCGGCCAGGGGACCACGGTGCACCTGTGGTGCCCCCTCACGCCCGCCCCGACGCGGCCCCCCGCGGCGGGCGACGGCGCCTGAGGCCCGTCGGGGACGGTCGGGCCGAGGGTCCCGCGGCCGGGTTCCCCCCGCGCTTCTCCGAGCGTAGGATGGGAGCAGGCGTCCCGGGAGGCTGCATGGCCGACGAGTCGAAGAAGCCGCCGGCGTTCCTCTGCCCGCGCTGCGGGCAGAAGCACCGCGCCGACCTCAGCCAGCTGGCGGCGCGGGCCGGGGTCGTGCTCAAGGCGGTCTGCCGCGGCTGCGGCGCCACGCTGGGCGTGAGCCTGACCGGGCCCGACACGCTCCGCTGCGTGGCGCTCGAGGAGGCGGCCCCGCCCCCGGCGAGCCCGTCCGCGACCCCGCAGCCCTCGCCCCTCGCCCCCGCCAAGCCGCCGCCGGTCGCGCCGCCCTCGGGAGCCCCCGGCGCCGCCGGGCCCGCCTCGGCGCCGGCGGCCTCGCCCGCCGCCCCCTCGAGCCCGGCCCCCTCGAGCCCGGCCCCCTCGAGCCCGGCCCCCTCGAGCCCGGCCCCCTCGA
>CAZPOZ010000408.1:0-3686 GCA_964588235.1 uncultured Planctomycetales bacterium | reverse complement strand
GTGTGGGGCTGCTCCGGGGCCTGGCGCGGCTGGGGTTCCAGCCCGAGGCGGCGGCCACCGGCCGGGAGGGCGTGGACCGCTTCACGGGCGGCGGGTTCGACGCCGTGCTCACCGACGTGAAGCTCCCCGACCTGTCCGGGCTGGACGTGCTCGCCGTGCTCGCGCAGCTCGACGCCGACGTGCCGGTCCTGGTGATGACCGGCTACGGGACGCTGGAGACCGCGCTCGAGGCCCTGCGGCGCGGGGCGAAGGACTACATCCCCAAGCCCTTCGCGTTGGAGGACGTGGGTCGGCAGCTGGCGCGCGCCATCCAGGAGCAGCGCCTCACCCGCGAGAACCGGCGCCTGCGGGCGCTGGTGGAGCGGCGCTTCGCCCCGGAGGGGTACGTGCGCGTGGAGGCCGAGCTGGCCTCCCGGGGGGTGGTGCAGGGGCCGGCGGGAGCCGGGTCGCCGCCGCCCTCCAGCGGGTCGCCGGGCGGGGGAGGCGCGGCCCCCGCCGCCGCGCCCCCGCTGGCCGCCGGGGCCGCGCCGCCGCCGCTGCGCCAGGCCCAGCGGCAGTTCGAGACCGCCTACGTGGGCGACCTGCTGGCGCGCACCGGGGGGAACGTGGCCGCGGCCGCCCGCTTGGCGGGGATCAGCCGGCCGAACTTCCACAAGAAGCTCCGCAGCCTGGGGATCGATCCGCACGCCTTCAAGCAGGCGGCACGCCGCGGACGCGCCCGGGATTGGGCTCACGACGTATCGGACGAGTGACGTGATCGTAACCTGAACGAAACGGAAGTCGTATCGCCTGGAGGCCACATGCGCTGGCACACGCTGATCCCGATGGTGCTCGTCGTGGGCCTGGCCGGGCTGGTCGGCTGGCTGTTCCTGGCCCACTCCACCTACGACGTGGTCGTCTACTGCTCGGTGGACCGCGACCACAGCCTGACGCTGATCGAGGGCTTCGGACGCGAGGCGGGGCTACGGGTGGACTTCCAGGGCGACCTCGAGGCCGACAAGAGCGTGGGGCTCGCCCAGCGGCTCTCGCGCGAGCGTTCGAGCCCCCGGGCCGACGTGCTCTGGGCCAACGAGATCATGAACACGGTCTGGCTGGCGGAGGACGGCGTGCTCGACGCGCTGCCCGCCGACGTGCTCGGCTCGGTGCCCGAGCCCTGGCGCGACCCGGGCGGCCGCTGGATCGCCTTCGGGTTGCGCGCGCGCGTGCTGCTGGTGAACACGCAGCTGTTGCCCGAGGCGAAGGACCGGCCCACGAAGGTGGCCGACCTGCTGGACCCGCGCTGGGGCGCGCGCGGGCTGACGACCTGCATGGCGGCCCCGCTCGCGGGCACCACGTACACGCACGCCGTCGCGCTGCTCACGCGCGACCTGGCGGCGGGCACGGCTTTCCTGGAGGGCGTCCGGCAGGCGGCGGACGCGGGGCGGCTCAAGGTGACGACGGGCAACGGGCCGGCGGCCTCGCTGGTGCGCGACCCGGCCAACAAGGTGGCCTTCGGTCTGACGGACACGGACGACGCCTGGGACGCCGTGGAGAAGGGCTACCCGGTGGAGATCGTCTACCCGGACCAGGGCGAGGGCGGGCAGGGCACGATGGTGATCCCGAACACGCTGGCGCTGGTGAAGGGGCATCCGCATCCGGGCCCTGCGCTCCGGCTGCTGCGCTGGCTGGCGCGTCCGGAGCTCGAGACGGCGCTGGCGGCGGGGCCCTCGGCGCAGATCCCGGTGCGTGCGGGCGTGCCGGTGCCGGCCGACGGCCACGTGAAGCGGCCGGGCAGCGAGTTCCGCGTGATGGAGGTGGACTGGCGTGCGGTGGGGAGGAACCGCGACACCTGGCAGGACCTGCTCACGCGGCTCTTCCGGCCGACGAAATGAGGGGGCCGTCGGCGGGCCGACCCCGTGGAGCAGGGCGCCCGGCCTTGACAGGGCGCGCGGGGGCGCGGACGCTCGGCCCCCCTTGCGCGCGCCCCCATCGTCCAGCCAGGTCCAGGACACCGGCCTTTCAAGCCGGTAACACGGGTTCGAATCCCGTTGGGGGTACCACACCTGCCCGGGGGGGCTCGAGGGGCTCGTGCGGGGGATCCCGTGTGTCCGGGTGGAGGTGCTCGTCATGGCCGTCCCCGCCCCGTCCGCCGAGCGCACCTGGACCCTGGAGCCCGAGCTCGCCAGCCCCGCGCCCAGGCGCCTGAGGCCCAGCGCCGGCGGCTGGTTCCTGCTCGGGGCCGCCTCGCTGGCGCCGCTCGCGATCGCGGTCCTCCCCCACTGCACGCGTCCCCTCCGCGGGGAGCCCCCCGCCTGGTGCGTCTCCGCCGCAGCGCTCGTCCTCGCCGCCATCGGCTGGTGGCTCTGCGGGCCGAACCTGCGGCAGCTCGCGCGCGCCCTGCGCCACGGCCGGCCCTGCCGGGCCCGCCTGGTCGCGGCGAGCACCCGCTCGGGCAAGCCCGACGACCTCCGCAAGCGCACGGCCAAGGCGGCCGGGTCGCTGCACGTCAGCAGGCTGCGGGTCCGCTGCAGCGTGGAGGTCGCGCCGGGACGCTGGCAGCTCCTCGAGGCCGGGCTGCTGCTGCACGACGAGGGCGTCGAGCGGCCCTTCGAGCGCGACCTCACCGTCCTGGTGGACCCGGCGGAGCCCACGCAGCTGGTGGTCTACGAGAACGCCAAGGCCCTGCTCCGGGTGGCGGGCGACCGCGCCACGCGCGGCGCCTGACCCGAGGCCGGGTGGAGCCCCCGGGCGGCGTCGCGACCGGCCGCAGGGATCGGCCGGTGGTAGTGGGTCGGTTTGCGATCCTGACGCCCTACTGGGGCACACCGGCGCGCTGGGCGGGAGGAAACGAGCCCACTACCCGTCCGGTTGCGAACTCGTCCGCCGGCTCAGCGGAACAGGTACACCGCGCCGCTCTGGGCCGCGGTGTTGTCGGCCTGGTTGCCGCCGACGCCGGTGGCGTTGCCGTCTTCGCCGGCCGCCCCCACGGCCAACAGCTCGCGCCCGACGGCGACGTGCCCCCCGAAGGCGTCGCCTGCCTCCGCGTTCGAGGCCTTCAGGTAGGCCACCTGCACCCAGAGGCCACCCGTGCGTGCGAAGGCGTAGGCCGCGCCCGCACCGTTCGCGGTGTTGTCGGCCTGGTTGCCGCCCACGCCCAGGGCCGCGCTGTCTTCGGCCTCGGCGCCGACGAGCACGGTGTCGCCGAAGACCGCGACGCCGCGGCCGAACGCGTCCAAGGTCTCCGTGTTCGAGGCCTTGAGGTAGGCCTGCTGCGACCACGCCCCCGCGGCGCGCACGAACACGTAGGCCGCGCCGGCCTCCGAGGCGGAGTCGTCGGCGCCGTTGCCGTTCACGCCGGTGGCGTTGCTGTCCTCGCGTTCCGCCCCGACGACGAGCGTGTCGCCGTGCAGGGCCAGCGACAGCCCGAATCCGTCGGTGGCCCCCGTGTTCGAGGCCTTGACGTAGGCTTCCTGGGCCCAGGTGGAGCCCGTGCGGCGGAAGACGTAGGCCGCCCCGCTCCCCGCGGCCGTGTTGTCGGCCTGGTTGCCGCCCACCCCCGTGGCGGCGCTGGCCTCCCCCGGGGCGCCCACGGCGATCGTGTCCCCCGACAGGCTCACCTGCCGGCCGAAGACGTCGTTGACTTCCGCGTTCGAGGCCTTGAGGTAGGCCTGCTGCGTCCAAACCCCCGCGGTGCGCACGAACACGTA
>CAZPOZ010000407.1:0-3695 GCA_964588235.1 uncultured Planctomycetales bacterium | reverse complement strand
GGACGGCGGAGCCCCCGGCCGTCCCAGGCTCGCCAGGGGACCGGGCCCCGAGAGGCCCGTGAGCGCCGGATCGTGGTCGCAGAACAGGCCCACGACGGGCCGGCCGAGCGCGGCGGCCAGGTGCGTGAAGCCCGTGTCCAGCCCGACCACCACGGCCGCCTGCGCCAGCAGCCCCGCCGCGCCGCGCACGTCGAGGAACGGCGGCACCTCCCCCCCGGTGGCGCCCGCGATCCGCCCGGCGAGCGCCCGCTCCTCCTCGGTGCCCCAGAGCACCACGGGCGCGAGCCCCCGGTCGTTCAGCCCGCGTCCCACGACCTGCCACGAGGCCTCGGACCAGCGCTTGGCCGGGCGGCTCGCGCCGGGGATCAGCACGGCGTAGCCCGCCAGGCAGGGGCTCCACGCCGGCGCGGGAGGCCGGAGCCCGAAGTCGGGAGCCGTCGTGGGCAGCGCGTAGCCCAGGTGCGCGGCGGCCAGCGCACGGCAGCGGGTGACCGCGTGGAGCCGCCGCGACACGGCCGCGCGGCGCCCATAGAGCGCGGCGGCGAAGGGCTCGCGCGCGCTGGCCCGGTCGTAGCCCGCCACGGGCCCGCGGGCCTGCCGCGCCCACAGCGCGCTCTTGAGCAGCCCCTGGAGGTCGAGCACCAGGTCGTAGCGCTCGCGCCTGAGCCCCGCGCGCAAGGCGCCGAGCGCGCCCCAGGTGGCCGCGCTCCACAGGCTCCGCCGCCAGGCCCGCCACCTCAGCGGCCACACGCGGCGCACCCCCGGATGCAGCGCCGGGAGGTCGGCGTAGGAGGCCTCCACCAGCCAGTCGATCGTGGCCCCGGGATGCCGCCCGAGCACGTCGGCCACGACGGGCAGCGCGTGCACCACGTCGCCCATCGAGGAGGTCTTGACGATCAGCAGCCGCATCGCCGCGTCGCCCCCCCACCGCGCCCCGGCCGCGTCACACGCCGGCCCGCAGCCGCGCCAGCGCGTCCACCAGCTCGCTGAGCGGCTCGGCCGCGCTCGCGCCGGCCGCCGCCGGACGCTCCACGGCCCCCAGGCCGACGAGGAAGCCGAAGACCCACTCGTGGGGGTCGGGCCCGCCGTCCACGCCCGCGTTCTCGCGGTGCGTCGGGTCGGCGGCCCTCGACAGGCGCCAGTCGCGCTCGTGGGCCAGCGCGTCCAGCGCCAGCCAGCGGGCGGCGGCCGCGTGGGCCGCGCCCTCGCGCGTCCAGAACGTCGGCGCGTAGGCCACGACCTCCTCGAAGCGGTCCCGCCCGGTCGTGGGCTCCCGCGTCCAGGCGGGGTCGCCGGTGAGCGTGCCCAGCGCCCGCAGCACGTCGAACTGCAGCCACGCGCTGGGCGCGCGCACGTGCATCAGCAGGTAGGGCACCGCCTCGCGCGCCCCCAGCGCCTCCAGCAGCCCGCAGGCGAAGCGCTGGTTCATCACGCGCAGGCCCGCGGGCCACTCACGCCAGGGCGAGCCGGCCAGCACGCGCAGCAGGGCCGGCACCTGGGCCCGGCCCCGCTTCGCGGCGGCGCCGACGACCGGCGCCGGGTCGAAGGCCTGCGCGTAGGCGGCGTCCAGGTAGGCGAGCACGTCGGCCCGCGCCGTGGAGCGCGCGGCCAGCACCCGCTCCCGCTCCTCCCCGCCCAGGCCCGCGCGGACCAGCATCGCGTCGCCCGCGAGCGAGCCCCCGTCGGCATGGGCCTCCTCGAGCCACATCCAGCGCTCCACGCTCTCCGCGGGCGCCGCCGCGTAGCGCGACGCCACGCCGATCAGGTGGCTGGCGCGCGCGAGGCCGGCGAGGCGCTCCGCGGCCTGGGGACCGGACGCGGCGGCGTCCCGTCGCGCAGCCTCCACGCGCTCCCGCGGCGCGCCGACGACGAGCGCGCGCAGCGCCGCCTCGCGCAGCTCCGGGCGCGCGTCGCCGACGAGGCGCAGCGCCTGGGACACGGGATCCGGCGCGTCCCCCGCCCAGGCCCCCCCGGGGACGAGCAGCGGCAGCAGCAGCGCGCAGAGGCGGAGCGAGGTCCACATGGGCGCGATCGTACTCCGCTGCCCCCGCCCCGTCCCCACGATCCTCCCGATCTCTTCACCGACTCTTGACCGTGCAGGACTGGGCCCGGAGGCGGGGCCGGCCGAGGATCCGCTCATGGACACGGAACTCCAGCCGACGACGCACGACGACCCGGGGACCGTCCCGGCGCACGCCCGCAGCAAGCCGCGCTACCGCGCGGTGTTCGTCTCGGACGTCCACCTGGGCACGAAGGACAGCCAGGCGCGACGCCTGCGCGCCTTCCTGCGCTCGATCGAGACCGACGCGCTCTACCTCGTGGGCGACGTGGTGGATCTGTGGTCGATGCGACGGCGGTGGACCTGGCCCCAGGAGCACAACGACGTGATCCAGACCGTGCTCAAGATGGCGCGCCACGGCACGAAGGTGGTCTACGTGCCCGGCAACCACGACGAGCACTTCCGCCAGTTCGTGGGCCTCTCGTTCGGCGGGATCGCCATCGAGCGCGAGACGATCCACCGCACGGCGGACGGCCGACGGCTCCTGGTCGTGCACGGCGACGAGTTCGACGCCCTGATCCGCATGGGCCTGCTCTACCGCGCCGGCGACGCGGCCTACGGCGTGCTGCTCACGCTCAACCGCTGGATGAACCGGGTGCGGGGCTGGTTCGGCCTGCCGTGGTGGTCGCTGGCCGCCGCGATCAAGCGCAAGGTGAAGAACGCGATGCGCTTCGTGGGCCGCTTCGAGGCGCACCTGGCGGCGCGGGCACGCGAGCACGGCGCCGACGGCGTGGTCTGCGGGCACATCCACAAGCCCGACATGGTCGTGATCGAGGGCATCCACTACTACAACGACGGCGACTGGGTGGACTCGTGCACGGCCCTGGTCGAGCACCTGGACGGGCACCTGGAGATCCTCTCGCCCGCGGCGCCGCCCGACGACGGGCACGAGCCGTCGCCGCCGGCCCCGCTGGAGCTGCTGCTGCCCGTGACCGTGCGCGCGGCGCACGGCGCCTGGGGAGAGCCGGCCGAGGCCACCCGCGCGCCCTGAGCGCGGCGGACGCCGCCCGCCGCTCAGCGCGCCCGCCGGCGCCCGGTCGTCCGACGGGTCGCCAGGCGGTGCGCCCGCTGGAGCAGGGCTTCGACGAGCGCCCCGTCGGGGGGCGGGTCGCACAGGAGCAGCCCGACCCAGCCGTCGCGGCCCAGGTAGGCCGGCAGGAAGAAGCGCCCGGGCTCCTCGGCGGCCAGCGCCGCCGCCTCGGCGTGCGTGGACTTGCAGGCCAGCGCCACGCGGCCGTCTCCGTGGTGATCGACCATCAGGTAGGCGAACGGCTTGGCGCCCACCCGGAAGCGGTGGTGCCCGCGGCCCGCAGGCGCATGCGCCACGCCGGGCAGCGCCTCGGCCAGCCCGATCAGCCGGGCGAGCAGCGCGGGCACGGCGGCGCGTTGGCGGGCGTCCAGGGCCACGGGACCGCACCTTACGCGCGCGGGAGGGGCGTGGGCCCGGGCGCGTGGGCACTGGGTCAGATGGCGATCCTGACGCCGAGCTGGGGCGCACCGACGCGCCGGATGAGGATCTCCATCGGGCGCCCCGCAGGCGGGGCGCCGTGGAAGGCCCGCAGCGGCGAGGCCTCCCCCGCCGCCGCTTGCGGCGGCGCTGGCACGCGCCGGGCTACGCAACGAGCCGATGCGGGCC
>CAZPOZ010000406.1:0-3698 GCA_964588235.1 uncultured Planctomycetales bacterium | reverse complement strand
CCCGGGGGTCGCGCGCCAGCGCCGCGAGCAGGGCCTCCCAGCGATCCGCCGGCGCGGCCACGGCGCGGTAGGCCCGCGCCACGGCGGTCGCCAGCGCCGTGCGGGCCACGGAGGGATCCTGCGGCACGCGGTCGCTGGTCTCCACCTCGGGGCCCTGGGCGAAGACCCGCGCCACGACGGCGCGCTCGAGCGTCGCCGCCGGGTCCTTCCCGCCCACGACGGCCCAGGCCTGCGAGAGCGCGGCGAGCACGCCGAGCCCGCGCTCCCAGTCGGAGAAGCACATGCGGGAGCCCGTGCGCTTGCCCTCGAACCACGCGCTCCACAGGGTCAACGCCTCGCCCAGCGCCTCCCCGGCCTCGGGGTCGGGCAGCGCGGCCAAGGCCTGCGCGCTGGCGATCGTCAGCGGGGCCTGGAGCCGTCCGGCCGGCAGCGCCACCGCCCGACGCAGGGCCGGCGCGGCGGCGGGATCGCCCAGCGGCCCGAGCGCACGCGCGACCTCCGCCCGCGCGTGCGGGGCCGGCTTGTCCTCGCGCAGCAGCCGGGCCAGCGCGTCCGCGGCGCCGGGGGGCCGGAGCTCGAGCACGCGGGCCGCCGCCCAGCGCGCCCGGCCGCCGCCCAGGCGCAGCGCGGACACCAGCGCCTCCAGCGAAGGCGCCTCGTCGAGCGCCGCCGGGTCGCCCAGGTACAGGCGCTCCTCGGGGCCCACCTTGCCCAGGAGCGAGGAGCGGGGCCAGGCGTCCTTGCGGGCCGGGTCGGCGTTGCGCCGGGGCAGGAGGAACTCGAAGGTCTCGGCGCGCACGGCCTCCGGGTAGCCGTGCCCCTCCTTCTCGAGCTCGGTGTAGACGAAGTCGGCGTCGGCCTCCCGCAGCGCGCGCGCCGCGGCCCGGTCGGGGGCGACGTCGATGAAGTCGTCGGCGGAGTGGTAGATGAAGATCGGGGTGCGCGTCTCGAGCAGCTCGCTCACGCCGCCGGAGCCGGCGCCGGCCGCGGGCGCGATCGTGGCGAAGAGGTCGGCCATGCGCGGCCCCAGCGCCCAGGTGCCGAAGCCGCCCATGGAGTGTCCCGTGAGGTGGATGCGGTCCACGTCCACCGCGTAGAGCAGGCGCAGCTCCTGGATCAGGTCGCGTACCAGGGCCTCGTTGGCCGGGCTGCCCCAGCCCGCCTCGAGCGCGTCGGGACAGGCCACCAGCACGCCGTGGCGCGCGGCGAGCCCGACGTAGAAGTCCAGGGCGGAACGGCCGCTGCCCACGACCTCGTCGCGGTCCTTCCCGTCGGGTCCGCCGCCGTGCAGCCCGACGAGCAGGGGCCAGGGCACGGAGGGCTCGTAGGCCTCGGGCACGAACAGGCTGTAGGTAGCGCCCGGGTGCCGGTCGGCGTGCAGCGAGAGCGGCACCTCGTCGTGGCGCCCCCGGGGCAGCAGGGCGCTGCGGCGCAGGCGCTCGAGCTCCTCGGGCCGGTAGGGCTGCCCGGCGGCCTTGAGGGCCTGGGCCCGGGCGGCGCGCGCCGCGGGATCGGCCTCCCCCGCGTAGGCCCTGAGCTCGGCGCGCAGCGCGCGGTCGAGCGTGGGGCGGCCGCGCTTCAGGGACGCGAGCCGGGCCGCCCCCCCCGCCGCGGCCAGCGCGGCGGCGTCGGCGGGCGCCGCGACGGCCGCGAGCGCGGCGGCCATCTCGGCCTCGGGCTTGAGCTTCTTCTCGCGCGCCCAGCCGGCCAGGGCCGTCAGCGCCGGCGCGTCGTCCGGGGCCAGCGCGGCCAGGCGGCGGTGGAACTCCGGCTCGGGCCAGGGCTCGACGTCGACGCGCTTCACCTGGTCGGCCGGCAGCCGCAGCACCTCCCAGGTCATGCCGGGATGGCTGGACCACCAGGGGTTGAAGACCACGCCGGAGGCGTCCTGGCGCACGAGCCGCCCCCGCACCTTGGGCCCGCTGCGGGGGACCAGCAGGTCGCCACCGGCCGGGGCCGCGCCGACGCCCAGCGCGACGAGCAGCAGGGCCGGCGCGAGCGCGGCTCGGAGCGGTGCGGGCTCGGCGGGCACGGGCCCATCGTAGCCGTTGCGCCTCCCGGGCCAGCCCCGCCCGCGGCGCGTAGGCTGGGCCCCCTCCTGCGGAGCGCCCCCGATGGCCCCCTCTCGCCGCTCCCGGCCCCGGCGCCGGAGCCTCCTGCCCCTGCTCGCCCTGCCCGCCCTGCTGCTGGGCGCGCGCCCCGAGCCGCCGGTGTCGGCCGGCGAGGAGCGGCTCGACTTCCAGCGCATCATCGAGACCGCCAAGCGCCGCGTGTACCCGGCGCTGGTGTTCGTCAAGCCCGTCCAGGAGGACCTGAGCGAAGGCGAGAGCCGCCACGTCGAGGTCCTGGGCAGCGGGGTGATCTTCCGGCCCGACGGCTACGTGGTGACCAACCACCACGTGGCGGAGAAGGCCAAGGAGATCCGCTGCGTGCTGGGCGACCGCCGCCAGGTGGCGGCCCGGGTCGTGGGCAAGGACAAGGCCACCGACCTGGCGGTGCTGCGGCTCGAGGTGCCGCCCGGCGAGACGCTGCCCACGGCCGAGCTGGGCAGCAGCGCCGCCCTGGAGGAGGGCCAGTTCGTGATGGCCCTGGGCAGCCCCTACGGCTTCGAGCGCTCGATCTCCCTGGGCATCGTCAGCAACGCCCGGCGGCACCTGGACCCCGAGTCCCATCCCTACAACAACTGGATTCAGACCGACGCGGCGATCAACCCGGGGAACTCCGGCGGCCCGCTGGTGGACACCCAGGGCCGCGTGGTGGGCATCAACACGCTGGTCATCCGGCTGGCGAACAACCTGGGCTTCGCCAACCCCGTGGACGTGGTCAAGCGCGTGATCGAGCGCCTGATGCGGGACGGCCGCTACGCCCGCGCCCGCCACGGGATCACCCTGCGCGCGCTGGTGGACTACATGCAGAACACGGTCTTCCCCGGCGAGCACGGCGTGATCGTGGACGACGTGGCCCCCGACTCGCCGGCCCTGGCCGCGGGGCTGGTCAAGGGCGACCGGCTGCTCGCGGTGGCGGGCCAGGCCACGGACGGCCGCTACCTGGAGGATCTGCCCGCCCTGCGCACCCTGCTGGCCGACCTCGCCCCGGGAGAGGCCGTCGAGCTGGCCTACGAGCGCGGAGGCGAACGCCGCACGGCCACGCTGGTGCCCGAGGCCGACGACGAGGGCGACGAGGACGGCGTGGAGTGCGACCGCTGGGACGTCACCTTCCAGCGCATCTCGGCCACCGAGACGCCGACGCTGGCGTTCCACCGCAGCAAGGGCGTGTACGTGCTCGGCGTGAGCGAGCCGGGCAACGCCGACGACGCCGGCCTGCTGCCGCAGGACGTCGTGCTGACGATCGACGGCCGGGAGGTGCGGGACCTCGCCGGCGTGCGCGCCGTGTACGAGTCGGTGCTGCGGGAGCCGCGGCCGAAGAAGCGCGTGCTGCTCGAGGTGTTGCGCAACGGGCTCCACCGCTGGCTGGCGCTGGACTACGAGAAGCAGTACGACGCGCCGGGAGCCGACGGGCCCGGGGAGGAGGCCAAGTGATGCGCTGCCAGACCCGCGGGCCCGCCGAGGCCGCAGGCAGGGCCGGAGCCCGCGGAGCGGCGGCGCTGGCGCTGCTGCTCGCGCTCCTCCCGGCGGGGGGCGTCGCCCGCGCGGGCGAGGCGCCCGGCCCGGCGCCGGCGCCGGCGTCGGCGCCGACGG
>CAZPOZ010000405.1:0-3713 GCA_964588235.1 uncultured Planctomycetales bacterium | reverse complement strand
CTCCACGAGACCGGCCTCGACCGCGTCGGCGGCCTCCACGCGGTCGCCCCCCTCGCTGCGGGCCTTGAGCAGCGCGCGCTCGGCGGCGTGCAGCAGGAACTCCACGCTGCGCGCGTCGCGGGGGGCCGAGGCCGCGCCGACGCTCACCGTGGTGCTGACGGGCTCGCCTCCGGCCTCGGGCACGACCTCGAGCGCGGCGATGCGCGCGCGCACGGCCTCGGCCAGGGCGAGCGCCTCCTCGCGCCGCTGTCCCGGCAGGCGGACCGCCAGCTCGTCCTCGCGCAGCCGGCCCAGCAGGGCGCGGCCCTGCATGACCCCGCGCAGCGCGTCGGCGGCGGCCCGCACGAGGTCGTGGCCGGCCTCCACGCCGCGGCGCAGGCTCACCCGGGCCAGCTGGTCCAGGCCCACGCGCAGCAGCCAGGTCTCCGCGCCCCCGGCCGCCGCGCGCTCCACGTCCCCGCGCAAGGCGGCCTCGAAGGCCGTGGCGCCGGGCAGGCGCGAGACGTCGTCCAGGGCGGCCAGGCGGTACAGGCGCGCGGCGTTGAGCGCCACGGCGGCGATCGAGGCCAGCGGGGGCAGCAGCCGCGCCGACTCGCCCGTGGGCACGCGCTCGGCGTCGCCGTACGCCAGCACGACCAGCCCCTGGAGCTCGGCGCCGGCCGACAGCGGCACGGCCAGCCAGGCGGCGCGCTCCTCCACCAGCCGCTGCCCCGGCGACGTCTCCGCGGCGCGCCGCGGGTCGTCGGGGCCCAGGAGGGCCAGGGGCCCCTCTCCCGCCAGCGCGGCGGCGATCCAGCCCCCCGGCGCGATGGGGAAGGGGCGGTCGGCGAAGGTCGTGGCGCGCCCGCGCTCGGCCAGCACCTGCACGGGGCCCGTGCGGGCCGTGGCCCCCAGCACGACGGCGGCGTCGGGCCGGAAGCGCTCCGCCAGCAGGTCCACGATCACCCGCGCCCGCTGGCTGAGGTCGAGGGTCGCGGCCAGCGCGTCCTGGGCGCGTCGCAGCACCGCGAGGTCGTCCAGGCGCGCCTTCAGGTCCACGCGCATCTGGTCGAAGGCCACGGTGAGGTCGCCCACCTCGTCGTTGCTCGTGGGCAGCGCGACCACGTCGAAGTCGCCCCGGCGCACGCCGTCGGTCACCCGCACCAGCTCGCGGATCGGGTCGGCCACCCGGCGGGCGACCAGGGCCGTGACCGCCACCACCAGGACGAGGCCGAACAGCCCGAGCCACAGGAGCCGCTCGCGCTCGGCGCCCACCGCGGCCTCCACGTGGGCCCGGTCGATCCCGATCGCGATCCAGGTGCCCGGGGCCAGCGGCGCCACGGCGGCCACGTGGGCCACCGCCCCGGGGCCGCCGAGGTCCGGAAGCAGGGCCACGCCCCCGCCCCGCAGGTCGCCGGCCACCGCGGGCGCGGCGGCGGCCAGCGCGGCAGCCAGGGCCGCCCCGCTGGGCCCCGCGGAGGCGTGCTCCACGCCGGCCTCCGAGAGCAGGGCCAGGGCCATCTCGCCGTCGGGCAGGGCCGCCCCCACCTCGGCCGCCAGGAAGGCGTCGTCCACGCGCAGCCCCAGCGTGACCTGGGCCCACTGGTTGGCGCGCCCCTGCCGCGAGGAGGCCAACAGGAGCAGGCCGTCCCAGGGCGAGGCCACGAAGCCGGGGGCGTCCGTGCGCTGGGCCACGAACCCGGCGCCCCGCAGCGCCTGCGCCGGGCCGTCCGGGCCCACGCGCGTGAGCGGCAGATCCGAGCCGCTGGCCAGCGCCACGCCCGCGCGGCCCTCCGGCAGCGCCCCGGCCAGGACGACGCGCACGAAGCGCTCCAGGCGGCCGCCCTCCGCGCGCCACAGGTCCCCGGCCAGCTCGCCCGCCAGCTGCCGAACCTGCTCCTGCGTGCGGCGCAGCGCCCCGCGCAGGGCGCCCTGGGCCGTCTCCAGGCCCGCGCGGGCGCGGGCGGCCTGCTCGCCCTCGGCCCGGGCGGCCACCGACTGCTCCAGGATCACGATCGTGGCCCCGAGCGGCAGCAGCGCGGCGGCCAGCACGCCCAGCGCGAGCCTCCAGGCGAGCCGGCGGGCCCGCCCGAGGGCGTCCACCGCGAGCAGGACCAGCAGGAAGACGGCCAGCGCCAGGCAGGTGAGCAGCGCCACCTGCGTGCGGCGGGCCGCGCTCTGCGCGGCCGTCGGCCAGGGGAAGGCGAGCGTCACGGGCGTCGGGCGCTCGCGCGGGCCCACCGTCAGCGCGCGCCGCACGGCCTCGGACCGGGCCGGCCCGAGGCACCCCCGCCAGCCGGGCAGCGGCGGACGCAGCTCCACGCGCTCCGTGCCGTCCTCGAGCGAGGTGATCACCAGCGGGCCGCCCGCCGCCGGCGCGCCCGTGCGGGCCAGGGTGGCCGCCAGCAGCGTGAGCCGCCCGCCCGGCCCCACGTTCGTGAGCCTGAGGCGTTCGGCGCGGGCCCGGGGGTCCAGGCGCACGGGCAGCAGGTGGTGCACGTGGCTCATCCCCGAGCCGTCGGTCCAGCGGTACGCCACGCGGCTGCGCAGGCCGACGGGCACGGAGAGGCCGGCCGGCAGGCGCTCGGCGACGAGGTCCACGCCGTTGCGCACGCTGCGCCGCGTGGGCTCCCCCTCGTCGTAGAGCACGGCCAGCGACGCCAGCTCGTCCTGTCCCGGCAGGGTGGGATAGGCGCGCTCCGCCGTGAGCACGAGCCAGAGCCGGCTGGCCCGGCTCAGCGCAGGCAGCGCGATCTCGAGCGTCTCCCCCGGCTGGACCGTGCGCGCGAACTGCGGCCCGCGGGCGTGCGCGAGCAGGGGGATGCCGTCCTGGCTCGTGCCGCTGAGCGCCAGGGCCTGCGTGCGCCCGGTGGCCTCGTGCGCCTCCAGGCCCAGCAGCGTGGCCGACGGCGCCCGCTCCGCCGGCGCCCAGGCGAGCCGCACCCAGGGTCCGCCCTCCGGCAGCGGCAGCCGCACGCTCACGGGTTCCCCGGCCGACGCCTGGGCCGGCGACTCCACGCTCAGGTCGCTGCGGCGTCCCTGCTCGCCCACCAGGGTCAGGAGCCCGAGCGGGCGGCTGCCCTCCCGCCGCTCCGCGGGCGCCTCCAGCCGGGCGCGCAGGGTGAGCGCCTGGGCCTCGAACGGCGCCAGCAGGTGGAACACCTGCGGGCGGTCCAGCGGCAGCGCGTAGCCCTCGGCCGCCCGCTGCGGCGCCTCGCCCGGCGCCAGCAGCGCCGCCAGCGCCACCTCCTCCAGCGGCGGCGTGCAGGGGAGGCGTTCGCCTTCGAGCAGGCGCCCCACCTGCTGCGTGCGCAGGTGCTCGTCGCCTTCGTCCAGCGCCCCCAGCGCCGCGGCCTCGAGCACGATCGGGCGCAGCTCCCGTTCGGCCTGGTCGAGCTCGCCCGCGAGCCGGGCCAGCGCCTCGTCCACCTGCTGGCGGCCCCGCAGGGAGAAGGTGAGCGCGAGCAGGCCCACGAGCCCGAGGGCCACCCCCTTGGGGCGGGGTCCGAGCCCGGCCAGCACCCGCGCTCCGGGCCCGGCGAGCAGCACCGCGCCCACCAGCGCCAGCAGCAGGGCCACCAGCGGAGCCGGCGGCCCGCTTGCCCGCGGCTCGGCCTCGCCGGGCGCCGGCGCCGGGCCGGCGTCGAGCAGCTCGAGGCGGCCGAACCGGTCCGGCCGCTGGTACAGCTCGAAGCGCCCGTTCCAGGAGAGGTAGGACGCTTGCCGGGCCGGCT
>CAZPOZ010000404.1:0-3713 GCA_964588235.1 uncultured Planctomycetales bacterium | reverse complement strand
CCGAGCACGAGACCAGCGACGTCGGCGGCGTCCTCGACGGCGACCTCACGCCCTTCATGGAAGCCTGGCTCAAGCAGCAGCTCGAGCAGCAGCAGAAGAAGGCCGCCCCCGCCGCCGGCCCCGCGGCGACGTAGCGCTGCGAGCGCTCCGAGCGCGCCGCTTCGAGGCGGGCGCGCGCGACGCGCCGGGCCGGGGGCGTTGAACCCGGGCGGGCCGCCTGCGGCGATAGGGTGGGCGAGCCCTCCATGTCGCGCCCCCGCCCCGCCACGCTCGAGGACCTGCTCGCCCACGGCGGCTGGGTGCGGGCCCTGGCCCGGCACCTCGTGCGCGACGCGCAGGCCGCGGCCGACGTCGAGCAGCAGGCCTGGGTGTCGGCCTTGCAGGCCCCGCCACGACACGCCGGCGACCTGCGCGCCTGGCTCGCACGGCTCGTACGACGTCGCGCGGCCGATGCGCGCCGGGCCGCCGGGCGGCGCGCGCGGCACGAGCGCGCGGCGCGCAGGCCCCCGGACGCCGGCGCCGCTCCCCCCGACCTGCTGGCGCGGGCGGAGCTGCGCGCCCGGGTCGCACAGGCCGTGCTCGGGCTGCCCGAGCCCTACCGCTCGACGCTGCTGCTGCACTACGTCGAGGAGCAGCCGCTCTCCAGCGTGGCCGCGCTCCAGGGGGTCGGCCTCGAGACGGTGCGCACCCGGGTGCGGCGCGGGCTGGCCCTGCTGCGTCAGCGCCTTGCCGGCCTGCTCGGGGTGCCCGAGGGGGAGGCCGTGCGCTGTCTCGTCCCGCTCGCGGGCGGCGTCTCGTGGGCGGCGGGGCTGGGGAGGGTGCTGATGACGCTGACCAAGACGCAGACGGCCGGCCTGCTGGCCGCCCTGGCCCTGGCGGCGGGCACCGGGTGGCTTCTCCTGGGCCCCGGGCGGGCGGGGGGCCCGCCAGCGCCCACGCCGCCGCCCCCCGGCTCGACGCCGGCCGTGGCCGGCGGTCCCCGGCTCGAAGGGCGCGACGGCGACCCGACCGAGCCGCCCCCGCGCACGCCGGCCCCGGCGGGCGAGGGCGCGCTCCGTCGCTACCCGGCGCTCGAACGGCCTCCGGCCAGGCTCGCCGGCGCCGTGCGCGACGAGCGCGGGCGTGCAGCGCCGGGCGCCGTCGTGGAGGTGCGCTCCAGCGCGGGCGCCGAGCATCCGCCGCTGCGCATCGCCGACGACCGCGACGTGGCGCGCGAGGCCGTGGCCGACGCGCGCGGGCGCTTCGCGATCGAGGGCCTGCCCGCCGGGCCCTACCGCGTGCGCGCGCGGCTCGGCGGGCTCTCGACGCCCTGGATCCTCGTGGCCGCCCGCCCCGGCGCCGACGGGCTCACGCTCGTGCTGCGCGAGGCGGAGCCGTTCACCCACCTGCGGGTGCGCGTGCGCGACGGCGACGGCGCGGCCGTGCCCGGGGCCGCCGTCGAGCTCGTCGGGCTGCGGGACGGGCGCGAGCCGGGCCCGCCCGGGGAGCCGGCCTGGAGCGCGCTCAGCGACGCCGAGGGCGTGGCCGAGCTCCGCGGCGTCCAGGCGGAGCAGCTGCTGGGCTTCGCGCGCGCGCCCGACGGACGCGTGGGGGCCTTCCACCTGAGCGAGCGCCGGCTCTTCGGCCGCGCCGCCGAGCCGGCGGTGGTGGAGGTCAGCGTCGGCGCCCCCGGCACGCTCGTCGGCGAGGTGCGGGGCGCCCCCTCGGCCGGGGCGCTCGAGGTCGCGGCGCGGCTCGGGCGCCTGGGGCGTGCCTACTGGTCGCCGCTGGAGCGGACCTTCCGGGCCCGCGTCGTGGACGGCCGCTACGTGCTCGGCGGCCTGCCCGCCGGCACCTACGAGGTGCTGGCCCACGGGGGCCCGTGGCTCACCCGGCTCCCCTGGGCCTCGGAAGGCCGCTACCCCGAGCCGCCGTTGGCCGAGGTGACGGCCGGCGGCCAGACGCGGCTCGACCTCGAGGTGTGGTCAGGCTGCCGCCTCGGGGGCCGCGTGGCCGCGGCGGCCGGGCCCGTGCCCGGCGCCTTCGTGCGCGTCGTACGCGACCCGCGCACCAGCAACGAGCCCGACGGGGTGCTGCTGGCGGGCGTCCAGGTGTGGAGGCTCGACTACGCCTTCTCCCCCCTGCCCGATCACCCCCTCACGCACCGGCTCGTCCCGGTGGCGCCCGACGGCCGCTTCGAGGTGGCCGGACTCGAGCCGGGCGCGTACCGCGTGGAGCTCGGCGCGCCGGGCTACAGCTTCCAGCAGCGCACCGGCCTGATCCTCACCCCCGACGCGCCGCTGACGCTCGAGGTCACGCTGGAGCCGGCCGGCGTGCTGCAGGGCGCCGCCCCCGGCTCCTCCTACCTGGGGGTGCGCCGACCCGGCGCCGAGACCTTCGAGGCGATCGCCATCGTCGGCCCGAGCGGGCTGTTCACCTTCGCCGGCCTGCCCGCGGGCGAACACGAGCTGGCCGAGCCCTACTGGGGCCGGGCGCCCGTCGTGCGGGCCCGGGTGCGGATCGAGCCCGGTCGCACGACTTGGATCGATCTGTGGAACCAGGGGGAGCACGGCGTCCGGGGGCGGGTGCTGCTCGGCTCCCTGCCGCTGGCGGGGGCCGGCGTGGGGCGCGGGGGGGGCTGGGACGTGCTCACCGGGCCGGACGGGGCGTTCGAGGCGCGTTACGCCCGCGAAGGGGCCGAGCCGCGCCGGCTCGAGCTCGCGCTCTCCCTCCCCGAGGGAGGCACGCAGCGGTGGAGCCTGGAGGGGCTCCCCGGGCGCGGGCCCGCCGACGCAGGCGTGCTCGACCTGGGAGCGCTCGACCTGGGGTCGGAGACGCTCGAGGTGGAGGTCGTCGGAGCCGACGGCCGCCCCGTGCCCGGGGCGCGCGTGGAGCTCGAGTCGCCGCCCGGCGCCCGCCTGCCCGCCCAGGGGCGGCTCCCATCGCTGGCCCTGCGCGTCACGGCGGCGGCGCCGGTGGACGCCGCGGGCCGCCTGACCCTGAGCGGCCTGCAGCCTGGCGCGCGTTACGCGCTGCGGGCCACGCTGCCCTCGGGTCTGACCCTGTTCGGGTCGGCCCAGCCGCCGGAGGAGCGCAGCGCCCGGCTGGCCGAGCCGCCCTCGGGGCGTCTGCGGATCCGGGCCGTGGACGCCCAGGGCGCGCCGCTCGATCGCCAGTCGGTCACCGTGCTCAGCTTCGTGGGCGCAGCGGCCGTGCCCGACGACCCGGCGGCCTCGCAGCGCACCGACGGATCCGTGCTCACGCTCGAGGCCCGCACGGGACCCGACGGCTGGGCCGATCTGCCCTCCGTTCCGGCCGGGGCCCTCTGGGTCGTCGTAGGGCCCTCGGGGCACGGGTTCGGCGCCGGCCCGCTCCTGCGAGGCTCGGCGCGCCTCGCCCTTTCGGCCGGGCGCACGCTCGAGGCGGAGATCGCCGTGCTGCCCCAGCCCGCGGGCCCGGGGCCCGTGCCGCAGCCGCCGCGCTGAGCGGCGCACGCCGGGGGCAGGCCGGCGGCCGTCTGCGGATCCGGGCCGGGCGGGAGTGTACGGAGCGCGGGCTCGGCAGGGGACTGGTATCGCCCGGGTGCCCGGCTGGACACGGCGTTGCCAGGGTCTTCGGCGGGAGCCCCCTCGGGACGGTAGTGGGTCCGTCTGCGACCCTGACGCCGTACGGGGGCACACCGACGCGCTGGAGGGCCCTCCTCCTGGGCGCCCCGCAAGCGGGGCGCCGTGGAA
>CAZPOZ010000403.1:0-3715 GCA_964588235.1 uncultured Planctomycetales bacterium | reverse complement strand
CGGCGCCGGACCGGTCCGGCGCCGACCCGGTCCGGCGGCGGACCGGCCCCCGGCGCAGCGCGCGCAGGGGCGGCAGGCCGGGACACCACCGCCGCCCGGGTACGGGGTCCGTTTGCGATCCTGTCGCCGAGCTGGGGCCTACCGACGCGCTGCGCGCAAGGGAACGGGCCCACGACCGCCGCTCGCGCCGGCGGGGACGCGGGCGGAGGGCTGAGGTAACGTGGCCGTCTGCCACGGCGTCCCGGCGCCGTGACCCCCCGGAGTGCCCGCGTCCATGCGTCGTGCCCTGCCCCTGCTCGCGCTCGCGCTGCTCCTGCTGGCCCTGCTCACGCCCTCCGCCGCGCTCGCCGGCAACGTCAAGGGGGCCAAGGCCCCCGAGATCGCCATCACCGACGGGATCAACGGCGTCACGGCCAAGACCACCCTGGCCGACCACAAGGGCAGCCCCGTGCTGCTGGTCATCTGGCTCCCCATCTGCCCGCACTGCCAGAAGTTCATGCCCGACGTGCATCGCCTGCACCAGAAGTACGGCGCCAAGGGCCTCAAGGTGCTCACCGTGACGCACGGGAAGAAGGACTACACGGCCGACTTCATGCGCGAGCGCGGCTGGTCCTTCGGCGTCGGCTTCGACTGGAGCGGCGTGACCTCCAGCCGCTTCGCGGTGGCCGGCCTGCCCGGCGTGCGCCTGATCGGCGCCGACGGGCTGCTGCGCACCTACTCCGGCTCCCTGGATGCGGCCATCGAGGAGGAGCTGCCCAAGTAGGCCGCTCCGTTCGCGCGTAGTCTCGGTCGCACGGGCGGGGTTCGGGTCGAGCGGCGCGCGACCGATTGAAGGGGGGGTGCCGCCCTCCCCGACCGATCCCGCCTTCACCGACCTGCCGCGCCGGACCGGGCCCGCCGGCCGGGGCGGCTGGGCGCGGGCGGGGATCGCGGCGGCGGTGCTGGCCGGCGCCGGGGTGGCCGTCGCGTTCGTGGCCGACCTCGTGGAGTCCCGGGATCGGGCCCGGCAGGAAGCCGAGGACGCCCGCGCCGGCCGTGCGGCGGCCGAGGGGCGCTTCCTCGTCGCACGGGGCGAGGCGCTCGGCGCGGCCGCGGAAGCCGACCGGGCGCGTGCCGGCCTGGAGGCCGCCGAGGCCCGGACGGCGCAGGCGCAGTGCGCGCGCGCTGCGGCCGAGGGGGCCTGCCGCCTCGCCGAGGACGCGGCCTCCACCCTGCTGCTGGAAGCGCGCTTGACGCTGGCCCCGCTGGGCCGCCACGCCGCGCTGGAGCGGCTGGCGCGCGCCGCCTTGGAGGGCTGCCCCGCCGGCGGGGACGAGGGCCTCTCGCCCGCGGCGCAGGAGGCGCGGGCGCAGGCCCTGCGGCTCCTGGGCGAGTCCCTGCTGGCGCGCGAGCGTCCCGACGAGGCCGAGGAGCCCCTGCGCCAGGCGGTGGCCCTCGAGCGGCTGCGGGCCGCGGCCGCGCCCGCGTTGCCGGCCCGCGCGCAGGCCTTGGCCGAGAGCCTGAGCCCGCTGGCCCGCTGCCTCGCCGAGCGCAAGCGTCCGGCCGAGGCGCTGGAGGTGCTGGAGGAGGCCGTCGCGGTGTGGCGGCGCCTGCTGGACCTCGAGCCCTCCCGACCCGAGTGGCTCGGAGCGTTGGGGCTCACCCTGGCGCAGTCGGCGGCCGTGGCCTCCGACCTGGGCGACCCGCGCCAGGCGCGCGCCCGGGCCGAGGAGGGCGTGCGCCTGCTGGAGGCGCTGGCGGCCGCGGAGCCGGCGGAGCCGGCCTGGCTCGCCGGCGAGGCCCGGGCGGTCGGGGCGCTGGCCGACGTGGAGGCCGCGGGTGCCGACCCCTCCCCCGCGCTGGCCGACTACGAGCGGGCGCTCTCGCGCCTGACCCCCCTGGCCGACGCCCCGGGCGCGGCCGTGGGGCTGCGCATCGAGCTGGTGGAGCTGCGGCGCCGGCAGGGCGCGCTGCTCGTGCGTGCGGGCAAGCCCGACCTCGCCGTGGACGCGCTGCGCGAGGCCTTGGCGGTCTCCGCCGGGCTGGCCGGCCGCGACGCCGAGCGCCTGGACGTGCAGGTGCTGCTCGGCCACACCTGCGACGACCTCTGCGACGCGCTCGAGGCCAACGCCGAGTGGGAGGACGCGCTCGAGGGCCGCCACCAGACGGCCGCCGTCTGGGCCCGGGTGGCGGCGCTGGAGGAGGGCCGCGTCGAGCGCCGCCTGTGCGTGCTCCGCGCGCTGGAGGCCCTGGGCGACCTGCTGGAGCGGCGCGGGCAGGCCGAGCAGGCGCTCAAGACCTTCCGCGAGGGGGCGTCCCTGGCCGTGGCGCTGAGCGAGTCGGCTCCGGCCTCCACCTACGGCAGCGACCTGGCGCAGCTCCACGACCGCGCGGCGCGGGTGCTGCTGGCGCTCGGCCGCCGCGGGGAAGCCCTCGAGACCTGGCGCGCGGCGCTGGCGGCCATCGAGCCGCTGGCCAAGCGCACGCCCGAGAACGCCTTCTGGCAGGCGGACCTGGCGCGCATCTGGTGGCGCCTGGGCGCCGCGTTGGCCGCCGACGAGCTGGAGCGGCCCGAGGGGCTGCGAGCCCTCAAGCGGGCGCAGCGCCTGCTCGAGGCGCTGGGGGCGGCGCAGCGCCTGCCGGCCTACGCCCGCGGCTGGCCCGAGGAGGTGCGCGCGGCGCTGGCGGCCACGGCGACGCCCTCGCCGACGCCCGTGCCCGCGGACGGCCTTCCGCCCGGGCCGCCGGCCGGGCCCTGAGCGCCCCCAGCCCAGCGCGTCGCCCGCCCAGGGCGGGAGGAAACCAGCCCACTACCCGCGCTCGCGCGCCGCGGGGGCCACGTCCGGGGGCCCGGTACGATGCCGCGCCCATCCGCTCAGGAGGCCGTGCGTGAAGCTCCACGAGTTCCAGGCGAAGGAGGTCTTCGCCCGCGCCGGGCTGGCGGTGCCGCGCGGCACGGTCTGCGCCACGGCCGAGGAGGCGGCGGCCGCCGTCGCCGCCCTGGGCGGCCCGCTCGCGGTGGTGAAGGCCCAGGTGCATGCCGGCGGGCGCGGCAAGGCCGGGGGCGTCAAGCTCGTGCGCAGCGCCGCCGAGGCGCGGGACGTGGCCGCCGGGCTCCTGGGGCGGCCCCTGGTCACGGTGCAGACCGGCCCCCAGGGCGTGCGCGTGGGGCGCGTGCTCGTCGAGGAGGGGCTCGACCTCGCGCGCCAGCTGTACGCGGCCGTGGTGCTCGACCGTGCCCGCGAGGCCCCCGTGCTGATGGCCAGCGCCGAGGGGGGCATGGAGATCGAGGAGGTGGCCGCGCGGCACCCGAAGGCGATCCTGCGCGAGGAGGTCGATCCCACCCGCGGGCTGGCGCCTTTCCGCGCGCGTCGCCTGGCCTTCGCCCTGGGGGTCGAGAAGGACCTCGTGCCCGCCCTGGGCAACACGCTGCGCGCGCTCGCCCGGGTGTTCCTCGACGCCGACGCGAGCCTGGTGGAGGTGAACCCGCTGGTCACGACCGGCGACGGGCGCATCGTCTGCCTGGACGGCAAGGTGAGCCTGGACGAGAACGCGCTCTTCCGGCACAAGGACCTCGCCGCCTACCGCGACCCGGGCGAGGAGGAGCCCACCGAGAACAAGGCCCGGGAGGCGGGCCTGTCCTACGTGAAGCTCGACGGCAACATCGGCTGCCTGGTGAACGGCGCCGGGCTGGCGATGGCCACGATGGACGTCGTGAAGCTGCACGGCGGCCAGC
>CAZPOZ010000402.1:0-3719 GCA_964588235.1 uncultured Planctomycetales bacterium | reverse complement strand
TCTACCTTGCCGGCGACGGTTCGCTGCGCGACGCCGAGGGGCAGCCCTACCTCGGCCCGCTGCGGATTCACGCGCAGGCGCTGGCGGCCGCGGGGCCGGCGCTGGCCCACGCCCCGCTGGCTTCCACGGTGCTCGAAGCCCGGGGAGGGGTCTTCGAGGGCCGGCTGGAGGCGGAGTGGGTGCTGCTCCGCTCCCTCGACCCCGGGCTGCGGCTGGTCCCCGACGCCGCGCCCTCCCCCGCTACGCACGTGACGGCGCGGCTGACGGCCGCCGGGGAGGCCGACGAGCCGGTGGCGCTGCGCGCCCTGCCCGCGGCCGCGCTCCACGTGGTCGAGGCCCGCACGGGCCGGCCCGTCGAGGTCGTGAGCGTGTGCGGGCGCGACCGCGTGCAGGAGACGGTGGCCTGGACCGGGCGCTTCTTCGCCCCGGGGGGCGTGCTGCCGCTGTTCGGCGACGGGGAGGCGCTCGGGCGCGCGCGGGGCGCGCCGTTCGGCTTCGACCTCTGGGCCGAGGGGTTCGAGCCCGTGCATCTGGAGCTGGCCGACCTGCCCGCCACGGGCGCGGTGCGCGTGGCGCTCGAGCCCGGCTCGGCGCCCGCCCTCGTCGGCGAGGTGCGGGACCGGGCCGGCCCCGTCGCGGGCGCGGCCGTCCTGCTGCTGGGCTACCGGCGCATCGCCTGGACCGGCACCGAGGAAGGCGTGGTCACCGCGGCGGCCTCGGGCTCCGACGGCACCTTCCGCCTGCTGGCCGCGCCGGGCTCCTACCTGCTGCGCGTGCAGGCCCCGGGGGCGCTCGCCGAGCGCACGGTGGAGCTGCCCGCCCGGGCCCGGCTGGTGATCGACCTGGACGACGGCACCTCGATCCACGTGACCGTCGTGGACGAGCGTGGCGAGCCGCGGGCAGGCCACGTCGTGGGGCTGAGCGGGCCCGACGGCCGCAGCGCCCGGGCCTACGCCGACGACCGGGGGCGGGCGCGCTTCGAGCGCCTCACGCCCGGGCGCTATCGCGTCCTGGCGCCGTACCTGAGCACGCAGGGGTCCTTCGGCGGCGACGTGCTCGTCCCCGTGGAGGTCGAGGCCGGCCGTGCCAGCGCCGTGCGGCTGACGGTCCCGGCCGGCGACCGGCCCGTCCGCGGCCGGCTCCTGCTGGAGGGCGGGGGCGATCCGTCCCGCTGGCGCCTGCGCCCGAGCGCCCGCGATGCGGAACCGTGGACCGCCGTCGCGCCCGACGGCGCGCTCGAGCTGCCCGCCGGCGCCCGGGAGCTCGAGCTCGAGGGGCCGGGCGGGCTGCGCTACGGCTACACGCTGCCGGTGCCCGTCCCCGTCGGCACGACGCTGCGGCCCCCGCTGGGCGGCCCGTCCTACGAGGGGGTGCTCGTGGACGCTGCCTCCGGCGCGCCCTGGGCCGGCGTGCGGGTGACGGCGTTCACGCCGGGGGCGCAGGACGGCGAGCCGACCGACCCCAGGCCCTCGGCGGTGACCGACGACGCGGGCCGCTTCCGGCTGCCCTGCGCCCGGGCGACGCCGGTCGTCCTCACGTTCAGCGACCAGCCCGAGCGCGCGGCCTGGTTCCGAGGGGGGCTGGAGCACGCGAGCTTCCGGCCGGGGGCCGGGCCCGCCCCGGGAGGCCGGTCCCTCGAGATCGCGCTCCCCCGCGCCGGCCGCCCGGGCCGAGCCGGCCCCGAGGGGCCCGCGGTGGCGCGCCTGATCGGGTGCGTGCGGTCGCGGGACACGGGCGCCCCGCTCGACGGCGCCACGGTCAGCGCCACGGCCCTGGAGGAGCAGGCCGACGGCACGCTCCTGCTCACCGCGCCGCGCCGCTGGTTCGGCCGGACGGACGCCCAGGGCCGCTTCGAGGTCGAGGCGCCACGGACCGGCCGCTACCGCCTGGCGGCCCACGCTGGAGAGGGCGCCAAGCCGGTGGACGAGCAGACCTTCGACGCCGATCCCGAGGCCACGGCCCTCGAGCGCGACCTCGGGGGGCGGTAGCGCGGCGGCCCGCGGCGCGCAGACCGGGCGCCCCCGCTCGGGCACGTCGATCGCCGCACGGAGCCCCAGGGGCCCACGACCGGTCTCGGCCTTCCCTTGCCCTGCGCCTCGGGGTACGAAGGGCCCCCCTCCGCGGAGCCTGGCGATGCACCCCTGGCACGACCTCCCCCCCGGCGACGCAGCCCCGGAGGTGGTCGAGGTCGTGGTCGAGATCCCCCGCGGCTCCAAGAACAAGGTCGAGATCGACAAGCGCACCGGCGCCTTCCGCCTGGACCGCGTGCTGTACACGGCCGTGGCCTACCCGGGCGACTACGGCTTCGTCCCGCAGACTTGGTACGACGACGGCGACCCCCTCGACGTGCTCGTGCTGACGAACCACCCGACCTTCACGGGCTGCGTGGTCGAGGCACGCCCCCTGGGCCTGTTCCGCATGCGCGACCGCGGCCAGCCCGACGACAAGGTGCTGGCCGCGCTCCACCGCGACCCGAGCCTGGACGGCCTCAGGTCGCTCGACGACGTGGCCCCGCACGTGCTGCGCGAGGTCGAGCACTTCTTCCGCGTCTACAAGGACCTCGAGGGCGGGCGCGTGGAGACGCTGGGCTGGGAGCCGGCCTCGAGCGCCCGGGAGCGCGTCGCCTACGGCATCGCCCAGTACGCGTCGCGCCGGACGACGCTGCGCGGCTGAGGCCGGACGCCGCCCGGGGGTTGGCCATGCACGACGAGCTCCTGCGCCGCCTGACGGCCGACCGGGACGCGGGGCGTCTGCCCCCGCTCCACGAGGTCCAGCGCCTCCATCCGGGCGCGGAGGCCGAGGTCGCGGCCGTCTACGCCCGGGTGGCCGACGGGACGGGGGGCGGGTCGGGCGCGCGCAGGGGCAGCACCGGGGCCGGCCTGCCCGCCGAGCGCACGTTGACCGGTCCCGCGGCGCTGGCCGACACGTCGCGTCCCCGCCTGAGCGTGCGGGGCGAGATCGGGCGCGGGGGCATGGGCGTGGTGCTCGAGGTGCGCGACGAGCTGCTCGGCCGCGAGCTGGCCATGAAGCGCGCCAGCGTGGAGGGCGCGGCCCCGGACGATCCGGAGGAGGCCCAGCGCGGGGCCCAGCTGGTCCAGCGCCTGCTGGAGGAGGCCCAGGTCACGGCCCAGCTGGACCACCCGGGGGTGGTGCCCGTGCACGAGCTCGGGCTGGACGCCGAGGGCCGCGTCTACTTCACGATGAAGCGCGTGCACGGCCGGACGCTGGAGGCCGTGCTCCAGGAGCGGCGCGCAGGCGCCGCCTGGCCGCTCAGCCGCGCGCTGCAGGTCTTCCTGCGCCTGTGCGAGACCCTGGCCTACGCCCACCGCAAGGGCGTCGTGCACCGCGACGTGAAGCCGGCCAACGTGATGGTGGGCCGCTTCGGCGAGGTCTACCTGATGGACTGGGGCGTGGCCAAGGTGCGCGGCACCGGGCCGACCCCGGGCGCGACCCGGCCCGGGGGCGCGCCGCCTGGCGCGCCGCTGCCCGAAGGCGCGCCCCCGGTGGCGGGGGGTGCGGGCGGGCCCGCTCCCGAGCCGGCGGAGGCGGTGCGCACCGCGCGCCTGGAGGCCGCGGCGTCCGGCACCGGCTCGCAGCTGACGCTGGACGGGCAGATGGTGGGCACCGTGGGCTACATGGCGCCCGAGCAGGTGATCGGCGCCCCCGTGGACGAACGGGCCGACGTGTACGCCGTGGGCGCGATGCTCTACGAGCTGCTC
>CAZPOZ010000401.1:0-3720 GCA_964588235.1 uncultured Planctomycetales bacterium | reverse complement strand
GGCATCTACACGCTGCTCCTGAGCGGCTCCCGGGCCGTGGGCTACTGCAACGTCATGCCGCTCGAGGAGGAGGCGATGGAGGCGGTGCTGGCGGGCCGCCTGAACGACGGCGAGATCACGCCCGACATGATCCGGACGTACGAGGTCCCGGGCCCCTACCGCCTCTACGTCTGCTCGCTCGCCCTCCTGCCGGCCCATCGGCGCGGTCCGGGAGCGTTCCGCAGCCTGTACGACGGGTTCTTCGAGAAGCTGTTCTCGCTGGCCCGCGACGGGCTGTACGTGACGGACCTGGCGTGCAACGCCTGGACCGCCGACGGCCGCAGCCTGGCCCGGAGCTTCGGCATGCGGTACCGCGGCCCCCACGTACGCCAAGGTGAGATCCACCACTGCACGATCGTGCCCCCGGGCACCAGTCACCGGGTGCTGCAGATCGAGCGGCTGGCGGAGGCCTACGCCCGGCTCGGGCTGACGCCCGCGGCGGAGGGTCCGGGCACGCCCCCCGCCCGCTGACCGCCGCCCGTCGGTTCCACGCCCCCCCGCACGTCCGGCCCAAGCAGCCTCCGGGCGACCGTCCGGTTCCCGGGACGGAGGCCATCACTCCTCCGTGGAGGGCGCCGCGCAGGGCGCGCCCTCGTCGGGAGGGTCGAAGCGTGAACGGACGAGGCGCAGCAGCTCTGGTGGCCGGGATCGCGGTCTGGGTCGGTTGTGCACGCGTGGACGTCCGCAAGGTGCCGGTCCGCAGCGCCTACGCCGCCTGGTCCGACGAGGATCAGCGACGCTCCGACTCGATCTGCGGGCAGCGCTACTACCTGCCGCGGCCGTTCCTCGCGGTGGAGAAGCCCTTCCTCGTGGGCGGCGGCGACTTCTACGCCCGCGGCACCGTCCGGGGCCAGGGGCAGCTCGTGGCCCTGGAGGCGGCCTCCCTGCCGCCGGCCCTCAAGGGGCACTTCCCCTCGGACGGCGTGAGCGCCTTCGTGCCGACCTCCCAGATGAAGCTCGCCGGCGCCCCCGCACGTGGCTTCGGCCGGGCCGGCGCCACCGCCGCGCCCACCTCCGCCGCCGCGCCCGGGCCGGGCGCCTCGGCCGAGAAGCCCCTGGCGCGCCTGGCCCCCGAGGCGCTCTCCGAGGCCGCGTTCACGCCCAAGGTCACCCAGGAACCCCTGACGGCCTTCTCGCTGTCCGTCACCCTGTCGAAGGACAAGTACGGCGACCTCGAGGACGGAGCCTCCGTCGGGCCCACGCCCTGCGTGATCCCGCTGGACGACGACGGCCCCCGCACCAGCGCGTTCCTGCGCCTGTCCGTGGCGGAGTCGCCGGCGACCCGGTGGAGCGCGGCGGCGAGCGCGACCTGGAAGGGCTTCGGCATGGTCAAGGACATGAAGGAGGGGCAGCGCTACGTGCCCGGGTTCCTGTTCAAGGGCCGGCTGAAGGACGATCCCGCGAACCAGTGGCAGCTCGTCTACCGCCTGGAGCCCGTGCTCACGGTCCTCAACGCGCCGCCGGCGCGCAAGAAGACCGTCGAGAGCACGGAGGAGGGCTCGGAGGACGCGGCCAAGACCCGGGCCACCTTCGAGGCCCGGGGCGACCCGGCCACGGAGCCGGTCATCGCCGTGAACGGCAACTTCAAGATCGTGATGCTGCCCGACTTCGAGGAGCAGTACGCCGTCAACGTGGACGGCGGCCTGGGCGTCGCCAGCGCCAAGCTCGGGCTGGAGAACGGCTGGCTGCTGGAGAACAGCGAGTACCTCTCGGACAACCGCGAGCTCGGCAAGTTCGTCTTCAAGCAGCTGGAGAAGTTCGTGGACCTGGGCCTGGAGGTGGCGCGCTCGGAGTGGCTTCCGGACGTGAGCGCGACCGGGACCGCCGACGAGCTGAAGGGGGAGGGCGTCGGCGCGGCCGGCGCGAGGGGGCAGCGGACCGAGCCCACGGTGCTCGTGCGGGTGCTCTACGTGCTCGAAGCGCAGCCCGGGATCTACCCGGTGCTCAAGCCGTTCGAGGCCCTGCACCACCGCAACGTGCAGCGGCAGCTCGAGCGGCTCGGCGGCGCCGACTGCGGCTGCGGGGAGGCCCAGGACCGGTCGTTCGTCTACGTCCCCTGCCCGCCCTACACGGTCGTGGCCAAGGACGTGGTCCGCCGCGTGGTCGTGCAGCTCGTGAGCGTGGACCGCCAGGCCCCGAGGACGGACGGCCAGCCGGGCACGACGCCCGGGGTCCCGGCGGCCGTGCCCACCCAGGCCCAGCTGCGCGAGTGGGTGGCCGCGACGCTCCGGGCGGCGGCCCCGCAGGCGGCCGAGGGGTTGCGGTCGGCCTTCAGCCAGGCCCAAGCCGGGGACGTGACGGACGTCACGCGGATCGAGGGCGAGGGCGGGGGGCAGCTCAAGGTCCACCTGAAGGCCGGGTTCGGCGGCGCGTCCTCCGACGGGGCCACCGTGGCGGCGGCCGTGCAGGCCGTCCTGCAGGCCCACGTCACGAGCGCGCCCGGGCACGCGGCAGGGCTGACGGTGGCCGTCGAACGCGACCCGCAGTAGGCGTGGCGCGGGCACGAGGGGAGGCGCAGCATGCCGAGCCACCCGGGACGCTCCTCGATCCGCAGGGCCTGCCGCGCGGCCTGGGCTGAGCTCGCCCCCTCGGGCGCGGCGGGGCGCCCCCGGGCCCGCGCGCCCGAGCACCCGCTGCGCAACCTGGTGGGGGTCGGCGTCGGCCAGCGCACCCGCGGCGGGGTCCGCCAGCCGGAGCCCTGCCTGCGCTTCCTGGTCGAGCGCAAGCTGCCCCCGCGGCTGCTCAGGCGCAGCGTGCGCCTGCCGCGCAGGGTGGCGGGCGTGCCCACGGACGTCGTCGAGATCGGGCGCATCCACCGGGGCGACGGAGGGGGACCGGCGCACCCCGGGCCGCAGGAGGTGCTCGCGGCCGGGTCGAGCGTGGGCCTGTCTCCGCTCGGGGCGGAGCCTCCGGTGACCGGCACGCTCGGCTGGGTGGTCGCGGACGCGGCCGGCCAGCGCTACGTCCTGAGCAACAACCACGTGCTCGCCCGGGACAACGCCTACGCCCCCGGGACGACCGTCGAGCAGCCCAGCCCGAGCGAGCCCGGCGACTCCCGCGCGGTGGCGCGCCTGACCCGGCTCGTGGCCCTCTCGACGGGCGAGGCCAACGTGGTGGATGCGGCCGTCGCCCGCCTCGCGCCGGGCGTGCGGGCCGTCCCGGCCGCGCTGGACCCCCGCCTGGGCATCCTGCACTCGGCCGAGGTGGCCGCCCCGCGTGTGGGAGCCACCGTGCACAAGGTCGGGCGCACGACCGGGTACACGCGCGGCGACGTCGTGGCCACGTCGGCCGAGCTCTGGATCGACGGGTACCCGTTCGCGCCGGACGGTCGGTTGAGGTTCGTGCGGCAGATCCTGATCGACGGGGTCGGCGAGCCCTTCGCCCACGAAGGAGACTCCGGCTCCCTCGTCGTGGAGTGCCTGAGCCAACGGGCCCTGGGCCTGCTCGTCGGCGCCTCCCGGACCACGGAGGTGGCCGTGGCCTGCCCGATGCGCTCGGTCCTGAGCCTGCTCGGCGTGCGCCTGGAGGTCTGACGAGCCGCGCGGGCCCCGGGGCCCGCCGGTCGAGGGCCGGCCCGGGGCCCCCCGGGCCGGCGGACCCTCGCCAGGGCGTCCGGGGTCGCCTAACCCGCATGTTGCGTGAAGCGCGCGCCGCCAGGGGACGGATTCTCCCACGGAGGAG
>CAZPOZ010000400.1:0-3728 GCA_964588235.1 uncultured Planctomycetales bacterium | reverse complement strand
GCACCACCTCGCCGCACTCCTCGGCCAACGCCAGCGCCGCCCCCATCCGCGGGTGCTCGAGCCCCGTGAGCAGGGTGCGCAGCTCGATCTGCAGGTCGTCCAGCGTCACGCCACCCTCCCGTAGAGCACGAGCCGGCCGGGGCCCGGACGGGGCGGCGAGAACGGCTCGTCGTTGTAGACCACCAGGCCTGCGTGCGCCGCCTCGCGTTCGCCCTGGCGGCGCTCCTCGGGGTCGAGCTCGGCGGCCTTCCACTGCACGAGCCGGCCCCCCGGCGCGAGCCAGGGGGCCGCGATGCGCGTCACCTCGGCCAGGGGGCCGACGCCGCGGGCCAGCACGAGATCGACGCCGCGGCGCACGTTGGGGTGCGCCTTGAGCAGCTCGCGCCCGTCCAGGGCCGGGGCGAGGGCGTTCCCGATCCCCACCTCGCGCAGGCAGGCCTCGATGGCCCGGGCCTTCTTCGCCCGACGCTCCACCAGCAGCACCCGGGCCTGGGGCCAGGCGAGCGCGGCCACCACGCCGGGGAGCCCGTTGCCGCTGCCCAGGTCCACGACCAGGCGCGGGGCCGGCTTGGAGGCCGGCCAGGCCCGCCCCAGGGCGAGCGAGGGCACCCCCAGGGTCTCGACGGCCTCCTCGAGGCTGCCGGCCCCCGTCAGGTTGACGGAGGCCGAGAGGCGCACGACGGCCTCCAGGTAGCGCGCCAGGCGCAGGGGGGCCTCGGACGCCCAGGCGAGCCCGCGCTCGAGCGCCACGGCCGCGAGCCGGTCGCGGGCCTGCTCGAGGGGGGTCACAGGACCGGTCCGAGCAGGGCCGCGGCGTTGGACAGCAGCCGGCCCGCCAGCCCCTGGGCGAAGTCCTCGGGCACCAGGCGGCGGGCCTGAGCGAACTGGGCGTCGAGCAGCGCGCGCAGCCGCTGCGCCGTCTCGGCGTGCGGGAAGGCGACGTTGAGCTCGAAGTTCAGGCGCAGGCTGCGGTTGTCGAAGTTGGCGCTGCCCAGCGTGCCCCAGGCGTCGTCCACGCACATCGCCTTGGCGTGCAGCATGGTCGGGTAGCCGAAGAACTCCACCCCCTCGGCCATCAGGCGCGGCACGATCACGCGGTGCGCCAGGCGGACGGGGAGGTGGTCGGTGCGCTCGGGCAGCAGCACGCGCACGGCGCGGCCCCGCCGCGCGGCGTCGGCCAGGGCGGCTTCCAGCGGCTCGCTGGGCACGAAGTAGGGCGTCAGCAGGTCAACCCGCCGCCGGGCGCCGGCGATGGCCGAGAAGTAGAGCGACTCCATCACGGCGTCGGGCAGGTCGGGCCCGCTGGCCACGACCTGGACGGGCGTCGGCCCGCGGGGCCGGCCGTCGCCGAACCAGCGGGGAGCGTCGAGCAGCTCGCCCGTGGCGAAGTACCAGTCTTCCACGAACACGCGCTGCAGGCCGGCGGCGGCCGGTCCCGCGATGCGCGCGTGGATGTCGCGCCAGCCGTCGGCGGTGGCGTACTCGTCGGCGATGTTCATGCCGCCGGTGAAGCCCGTGACGCCGTCCACCACGAGGATCTTGCGGTGGTTGCGCAGGTTCAGGCGCAGGTTGCGCAGGCCCTTGCCGACGGGGAGGAAAGCCGCCACCTGTCCGCCGGCCTCGGTCAGCGGCCGGAAGAAGCGCCGGGAGGTGGTGTAGGTGCCCAGGGCGTCGAACAGCACCCGCACCTTCACGCCGCGACGCGCGGCCGCCACCAGCCGGTCCAGGGTGCCCTGCCCCGTGCGGTCGGACCGGAAGATGTAGGTCAGCACGTGGATGTGGTCGCGGGCCGCGTCCACGGCCTCGCGGAAGGCCGCGAAGGCGCTGGGGCCGTCGGCCAGCGGCAGCACCTCGTTGCCGGGGAAGGGCGCTTCGACCCCCTCGAGCTCGGCGGCGAGGGTCACCTCGGAGGCCACCCCGTTGCGCGGAGCCCCCACGGCCTGGCGCAGGGTGCTCACCAGCGTGCGGTCCATCGGCGCCAGCTCGCGCCCGCAGGCGTGCCTCAGGCGCAGGACGCGGCGGTGCAGCCAGCTGCGGCCGAAGATCCACCAGCCGAGGAAGCCCACGACCGGCAGGGCGAACAGCGCCAGCAGCCAGCCGAGCTTGGCCTGCGCGGTCTTGGGGCTGAGCAGCACCGTCGGTGCGGTGGCCACCGAGGCCAGCGTGACCACCAGCCAGACGGGCCCGGCGCCGTCGCTCCACAGGATCGCCAGAGCGGAGGGCGGCGCCATGGGGCCCTTGTCCCACGACCGGCGCCCCGAAGCCAGCCGCGCGCCCAGCAGCCCGAGCCCGGCAGCCCGAGCCCGGTCGCAAGCCCGAGCCGTGTCGCCCCCGGGGGTCGGGCAGGAAGCCCGGCGGAACCTCCGGCGCGCCGCGGGGGCTACGAGGCCGCGCGGTTGGCGGCGCGGGGCGCGCCGACGGCGGGGGCCGGCTCGCCGTCGCGCTGGCGGCGCAGCTCGACGCCGCGCAGCGCGGCGGCCCGCGCGATCTGCCGCAGCTCGGCCTCGCGCACGGTGCGGTAGGCGCGCAGCTCCTCGGCCTGCTTCCAGACCTCGGCTTCGCTCGCAACCGCATCGCGCTCCGGGACCGTGCGGGCGCGGGCCGGGGCCGCGTGGCCCTGCTGCTGCACGGTCCGCCGCAGCAGCTGCGTGACCTCCTCGACCACGGCCGCCGCGCCCGACCACAGGCCGATGAACCCGCCCTGAGGCAGGGCGCGCGTGACCAGGGCCACCCGAAACCCCGGGGTGTCGGCCACCAGGAAGCGGTAGGGGGCCAGCTCGGCCGGGGTGCGAACCTGGCGCACGCGGCCCACCGCGTAGGGCTCCTGCCCGTGGGGCACGAAGCCGAAGGCCGTGGCCACGCCGGCCAGCTCGCGCAGGCGGCGGCGGCGGTCGTCCTCGAGGGGGGGGCGCTCCATCGTGCCGAAGACCACGCCGCCCAGGCGCTCGTCGAGCACCGTGTCGGCGACGTCGATCTCCGCGGCGGCCAGCTCCTCGGGGTTGAGGACCAGCAGGGTTCCCGGGGGCAGGGCCGTGGGCGAGAGCTCGTCCTCGACCTGCTTGGGGCTGCGCAGCGAGCCGGGATCTCCCACGCCCAGCCGCGCCAGGGCGCGCTCGACGGCGTCGAAGGCCCGATCGAGGGTCGGGAGGGGCCGGGGCCGATCGGAGACGTCGACGGCCGGCGTGCGGGTCAGGGGCATCGGTCGGAGCATCGGGTCCTTTCGGCGGCCTCCCGGGGCCGGGCGCAGGCGCACGGGCATCCCGTCGCCCGGGGGGTGCCCCGGGGTGGGCTGCCTGTCTCTACGTCCTTCGATGCGCGGCGGTTGGGCTGGATTCCGCAAAACCCAGGCAAAGGCCAGCCCCCCACGGTGGCCAAAGGACTTAGGGCGGTCCCCCGGACCCCGGACCCGCTCGCGCCCTCCGCTGCCCCCCGCCGCAGGCCCTACCCCTGGGGGGGATGGGCCGGTGCCCCCCCCACCCGGACCCCCCGGTCGCCGGGCGCCGGGCACCTCCCGGTCAGCGGTCGCTCAGCGCCCCAGCACCCACGAGAAGAGCAGCGGGGCCACGATCGTGGCGTCGCTCTCGACGACGATGCGCGGCGTCTTCGGGCTCAGCTTCCCCCAGGTGATCTTCTCGTTGGGCACGGCTCCCGAGTAGGAGCCGTACGAGGTGGTGCTGTCGCTGATCTGGCAGAAGTAGCCCCAGAGCGGCACGCCCGTGCGCTCGAGA
>CAZPOZ010000399.1:0-3731 GCA_964588235.1 uncultured Planctomycetales bacterium | reverse complement strand
GCTGCCGGCCCCCCGCCCGGCCTGAGCGCCCTCGAGCCCAGCGCTACGCGCGTTCCCGCCTCGGGCTTGCGACTCAAGGCACACGTCCCCCCCGTCTGCCACCCTGGGGGCATGCGGGATCCGCGTCAGGTCGAGGTCGTGCCGATCAACCACCCGAAGGGGTGCCGCTCCTACGTGATCGTGGACCCCGCCACGCGCGAGGCCTGCGTGGTCGATCCGCTGCTCGACCGCAGCGGCGAGATCCTCACGGCGCTGCAGGAGCGCCGCGCCCGCCTGCGCTGGATCGTCGAGACGCACACCCACGGCGACCACCTCTCCGGCGCGGCCGCCCTGCGCGCGCGGGCCGAGTGCGACGTCGTGCTGCACCCGGAGGCGGAGAGCGCCGTGGCCACGCTGCGCCCGGCCGACGGCGACCGGCTGCCGCTGGGCGAGTCCGAGCTGCGCGTCTGGCACGCGCCCGGCAACAGCCCCGACGGCCTGGTGGTCGAGGCGCCGGGGGCGCTGTTCACGGGCGACACCCTGCTCATCGGCACCGTGGGCCTCAAGGACGTGCCCGGCGGCGACCCGCGCCGGCACTTCGACACCCTGCGGCGCCTGTTCGACGGGCGCCCCGAGACCACGGTGATCCACCCGGGCCACGACGACATGGGCCGGCACCTCTCCACGCTCAAGGCGGAGCGCCGCGGCAACCGCTGGCTGCGCGAGGAAGACTACGAGGTGTTCCGTCAGCGCTGGGAGACCGACCCCCGGCGCGTGCCGGCCGAGGCGGCCGAGTTCCGGGCCGCCAACCGGGAGGGCGCGCTGCGCGTGCCCAAGGACCTCGGGCCCGCCACCGGGCTGCTCGACGCCGCCCGCAGCACCGAGGCGCGCATCAAGGGCGAGGCGCGGGTGGAAGGGGCGGCCGAAGACGTGGGCGCGCCGCGCCCCTCCGTCCAGAGCGGCCTGGCGGCGCTGCTCTCGGCCCTGGGCCTGGGCGTGGTGGCGGGCACCCTGCTCGGGTGGTTCGTCGCGCAGGCCTTCCTGGCCATCCCCCTGGCCTTGGGGCTGATCCTGGTGGGCCTGGGCCTGACGGGCGGCGACGGCCGGCGCCGCCGCCGCAGCTCGGGGCCCGAGCTCTACTACGCCGGCCCCGCCCGCCACAAGCTCACCTCGTAGCCGGTGGTGTCCTAGGCTGGTTCCCCTGCGCGCGAGCGACCCCCGGGGGCGCTCCGCCCCCCGGCCCGGGGACGGGGGGCGCGCGGCGGCCCGCACGGGCTGGCGGGCCGGCGCGGCGGGGGTAGGCTCCGCGCCGGCCGTTGGAGCCCGTCCCATGACCTCGCAGCACGGCAAGCCCCTGGACGACGATCTCGAGCGCGAGATCGCCGAGGCGCTGGGCGACACCTCGCTCCTGGGGCTGAACAGCCCGCCCGCCGCGGGGCCGGTGCGCGCCCGCACGAGCCTGGACCGGCTGCTCGAGCAGGCGGGGCCCGCCGGCACCGGGGCGGGCCCGGCCGCGCCCGGGGCGGCCACCGGCTTCCGCGAGGGCGTGGTCACGCACGTGGGCCAGGAGGACGTGTTCCTCGAGTTCGGGCCCCGTGAGCAGGGCGTCGTGCCCCTGACGCAGTTCTCCGAGAATCCCGAGGTGGGCGCGCGGCTCAAGGTCCACGTGGACGGCTTCGACGCCAAGGAGGGGCTGTTCCTCTGCTCCATGCGCCGCGGCGTGCAGGCGGCCGAGTGGGCCACGCTCGAGAAGGGGGCCGTGCTCATGGGGCACGTGATGTCGGTGAACAAGGGCGGCCTGGACCTGCGCGTGGGCAACCTGTCCGCCTTCCTGCCCGCGAGCCAGATCGCCCTCGAGCGGGTCGAGAACCTCGAGGCGCTCATCGGCCAGACCTTCCCGGTCGAAGTGGTCGAGGCCGACCGCGAGCGGCACCGCATCGTCGTCTCGCGCCGGGGGATCCTGGGGCGGGAGCGCGAGGAGAAGCGCGCCAGCGCGGTGAAGACCCTGCTCCCCGGGAGCGTGGTGGAAGGCCGCGTCACGAAGGTCGAGCCCTTCGGCTGCTTCGTCGATCTGGGAGGGATCGAGGGGCTCGTGCACGTGAGCCAGCTGGCCTGGAAGCGGGTGGAGAAGCCCGACGAGGTGGTCAAGGCCGGCGACCGGATCAAGGTGCAGGTGTTGGAGGTGAGCGAGGACGGGCGGCGCATCAGCCTGTCGAAGAAGGCCTTGGACGAGGACCCCTGGCTCGCCTGGACGGCCGCGCACCCGGTGGGCTCCCTGGTCGAGGGCCTGGTGACGCGCCTGGCCCCCTACGGCGCCTTCGTGCAGGTGGCCGACGGCCTGGAGGGGCTCGCGCACGTGAGCCAGCTCGCCCCCCACCAGGTGCGCAGCGCCAAGGAGGTGCTGCACGAGGGGCAGAAGGTGACCGTGCGCGTGGCCCAGGTCGACGCCGCGCAGCGCCGCATCGGGCTCTCGCTGCTCACCGAGCGCGGAGACCGCCTGACCGACGACGTCGCCGACACGGCCACGATCCGCGAGGTGCAGGCCAAGGCCCGTGCCGCCGCCCCCGAGCCCACGCTGGGCGACCTCCTGCGCAAGGCGCTCGAGGGCGGGTCCGGGGGCGGTCGCCGGCGCTGAGCGGCGGCCCGCACGGGGCGCGCCCTCCCAAGACGAGAAGAGCCCGCCGGAACGCCCGGCGGGCCCGTGCGAACCCCGAGAGCGTCAGCGCAGGTCCACGTCGAGCGTGGCATCCGCGTCGAGGTACGGCACGAAGGGCGCGAGGAACGCGCGGTCGGCGTTGCGGCGGCCGAGGCCGGCTCCGGTCGAGCGCGCCGTGCGGACACGACGGGCTCCCCGGCCGGCCGGGGGCGTCGCCGGCGGCGCGCGTCCGGGGCCCGCGGCCCCTTGCCGGGTCCGACGGGGATCGGAGGCAGGTCGCCGGTTCGACGGCAGGCCCGTCCAGGGCAGCGCGGGGAGGGGCATGCAGGCTCGCAGCGGGAGGGGAGCGTCGCCCGCCACGGGCGTCGCCGACGGCTGGCCTCTCAAGCAACCCGCGGGCCGCACCTTCGGCGCCGCCGGCGCCCACGGCGTCCGGAGCCGATCCCGCGTGGCTACGCCGTGCTTCCGCGCCCGGTGCCGCCTCCCGCGTGGCCCCGGGTCCGTAAAGTGCAGCCGCCCGACGTAAAGCACCCCTTGCGTCCGCCCCCCCCATGCCCTCCGCCCCGTCCCCCTCGAGCGCTCCGGCCATCCGCACGCGGGCGCTGCGCAAGACCTACCGGGTCGCCGAGCGACGACCCGGCCTGCGGGGGGCGCTCCGCGGCCTGCTCCACGCGACGACCCGCGAGGTCGTGGCGGTGGACGACCTCGACCTCGATGTCACCCGGGGGGAACGCGTGGCGTTCCTCGGCCCCAACGGCGCCGGCAAGTCCACGACCCTCAAGCTGCTCACGGGCATCCTCACGCCCACGTCGGGGGAGGCGCGCGTGCTCGGCCTGGATCCCACGGCCCGGCGGGCCGAGCTGGCCGCGCGCATCGGCACCGTCTTCGGGCAGCGCAGCACCCTCTGGTTCCACCTGCCGGCCCGGGCCTCCTTCGCCCTGCTGCGGCACGTCTACGGGCTCGAGGCGGCGGCGTTCCGCCGCCGGGAGGCCGAGCTGATCGACGCCTTCGGCCTCGGGGCCCTGGTGGACCGGCCCGTGCGCAGGCTCTCGCTGGGCGAGCGGATGCGCTGCGAGCTGGTGGCCAGCCTGCTGAG
>CAZPOZ010000398.1:0-3731 GCA_964588235.1 uncultured Planctomycetales bacterium | reverse complement strand
GGATCGTGGCCGGGTGGATCACCTTGGCGCCGTAGTAGGCCAGCTCGCTGGCCTCCGCGTAGGTCAGCTCGGGCACGGGCCGCGCGTCGGGCACCAGCCGCGGGTCGGCGGTGAGCACGCCCGAGACGTCGGTCCAGATCTCGACCTCCTCGGCGCCCACGGCCTTGCCCACGATCGTGGCCGTGTAGTCGGAGCCCGAGCGGCCCAGGGTGGTGACGTTGCCCTCGACGTCGCGGCCGATGAAGCCCGTCACCACGGGCACGCCCTTCACCCGCGCGAGCGCCGCCTTCAGGTTCGGGTAGGCCTCGGGCAGCGGCGAGGCGCGCGTGAAGCGCCCGTTCGTGACCAGGCCGGCCTCGTCGGCCTGCACGTAGGCGGCCGGGATGCGCCGCCGCCGCAGCAGGGCGGCCACCGTCCGGCACGACATGCGCTCGCCGAAGGAGGCCACGGCGTCCAGGCTGCGCGGCGTGAGCTCGCCCAGGAGCTTGAGGCCCTGGAACATCTGCTCGAGCCGGGCCAGCTCCTCGTCCACCAGGCCGGCCGGCAGGCCCAGCGCGGCGAGCATGCGCCCTTCGCGCTCCCGCACGGGGCCGAGGTCGGGCTGACCCTTGGCCGCCTGCCGCGCCCCCTGGAGCAGCATGTCGGTCACGCCCGAGTGGGCCGAGCAGACCAGCACGGGCTGGCGGGGGAGGCGCGCGCGGACCAGCGCCACCACGGTGTCGATGCGCTCGCGGTCGCCGAGGGACGTCCCGCCGAACTTCATCACGATCACGGGGCGCGGCCTCCGGGGACCGCAGCGGGATACCACACGCAGGGCCCGTGGGCCTGCTTGGCGGGGGACCGGAGGCGGCGCCGCGGGCGTGCGACGGGGCGCGGCGCCCGGCGCCTCGGGGACGGGCGCCAGGGGGCCGGGGGGCGGCGCGGGTGGGGCCCGGCGCCGGTGGGACCGGCGGGGGGCGGCGCCCGGCCCACGGCCTACAATCGTGCCCCGGGCGCTCGTGCGGCCCGACCGAACGTGACTGGGACCCCCATGACCTCCGCCACCCGCGAGCGCAGCCAGAGCCTGATCTACGACTGGAACACGGTGGGAGCGGCCCCCCTGCCCGAGCGGCGGCCTGCCCAGGTGGACGACGAGACGCTGCGCGACGGGCTGCAGAGCCCCAGCGTGCGCCACCCCGACCCGGCCCAGATGGTCGAGCTGCTCCACCGGATGGCCGCTCTGGGGATCGAGTCGGTCAACATCGGCCTGCCCGGGGCCGGGCCCCACGTGGAGGCCAGCGCCAAGCGCCTGGCCGAGGAGATCCGCGACCGGCGCTTCCCCATCGTGCCCAACTGCGCCGCGCGCACCGTCGTGCAGGACATCGAGCCCATCCGGCGCATCTCGGAGCAGGTCGGCCTGCCGATCGAGGCGGCCATGTTCATCGGCTCGAGCCCCATCCGGCTCGAGGTCGAAGGCTGGGACGTGGACCACCTGCTGCGCACGAGCGAGAAGGCGCTCTCCTACGCGCGCGAGCACGGCCTGCTGATCATGTTCGTCACGGAGGACACCACGCGCACGCCGCCCGAGGTCGTGCGCCGCCTTTACGGGCAGGCCCTCGACCTGGGCGCCCACCGGCTGGTGGTCTGCGACACCTGCGGCCACGCCACCCCCGACGGCGCGCGCAACCTGGTGCGCTTCGTCCGCCAGGTGGCCGTCGAGCACGGGCGGCCCGACGTCCAGATCGACTGGCACGGGCACCAGGACCGCGGCCTGGCCGTGATCAACTCCATCGCCGCCTACGAGGCGGGCGCCGACCGCCTGCACGCCGCCGGCCTGGGGGTGGGCGAGCGGTCGGGCAACTGCCCCATGGACCAGCTGCTCGTCAACCTGAAGCTGCTCGGCTACCTCGCCCCGGAGCGCGACCTGACGGGCCTGGTGGACTACGCGCGCTCGGTCTCGCGCTACCTCGAGGTGCCGGTGCCGTTCAACTACCCCGTGGTGGGCCACGACGCCTTCGAGACCGGCACGGGCGTGCACGCCGCGGCCGTGATCAAGGCCCTCAAGCGGGGCGACTCCTGGCTGGCCAACCGCGTCTACTCGGGGGTGCCCGCCGACGAGTTCGGCCTCTCCCAGACGATCAGCGTGGGGCCGATGAGCGGCAAGAGCAACGTGGTCTGGTGGCTGGAGCACCACGGCTACGTGGCCGACCCGGCCCTGGTAGAGCGCCTGTTCGCCGCAGCCAAGGCCAGTTCGAAGGTGCTGACCGACGCCGACCTCGCCGCCCTGGCGGGCGAGCGGGAGGCCCTCTGACCATGGCGAGCCGGGCGGCGCGGCGGGGGCGGCGGGAGCCTTCCGGCCTGGAGGTTGCTTCGAGACGGGAGGGGGAGGTCGGCGTGCTGACCCTGACCGGCGAGGCCCGGTTGGAGGTGATCCACGCCCTGGACGAGGCGGCCGCCGGGCTGCGCGGCCAGGGGGTGCGCCACCTGGTGCTGGGCTGCGACGGCCTGAGCTTCATGGACAGCGCGTCGATCAGCTCCTTCCTCAGGCTGGACAACGACTTCCGTTCGTCCGGCGGGAGCCTGGTCCTGGCGGGCGTGCCCCCCGTGCTCACCCGCCTGTTCACCGCCACGGGCATCACCCGCCGCTTCTCCGTCGCCCCCGACGAACGCGCGGCGGTCGAGCTGGCGTCCAAGCCCCGGTCGTGAGCCCAACGGGGGCTCGCGCCGGTTCCTGCTGGATCTTGGAGACGTTCCGGTTACATAGATTTGGACGCGCGTGGGCAGCGCGCGAACACCGTACGAACGAGCGTCCCCGGGCGCGAGGCGTGCGGCCGTGTCCGAACCAGGTTGGCAGGGCAGGGCGGGCAGGCACCGCGCCTTCAAGGTGCAGGTACGTCCGACCGACCCACGGAGTACCTGTGTTGAACATCCACGTCTGCCGTCGTGTCCTGTTCGTCCTCTCCTTGGCGCCCCTGCTGGGCGGCTGTTCCCAGGAGTTCTGGGTCCGCGAACCGAAGGTCGCCGGGCTGATCGAGCGGGCAGCCGTCGTGGCGGGCCCGCCGCTGCGCCTGGCGCTGGGGGGCCTGGAGCCCCTGCCCGTGGCCGGGGTCGGCTCGCCGGACGGAGGGCCGGTCGGGGGCGAGCCCGCGGGGCGGGCCGTGCCGGTGGTGGCCCCGGTCGCCTACGTGCCGGCCACCCTGGGCCGGGACGACCTGGCGGTCCTCGATCAGGTCAACCGCATCCGCACCCAGAACGGGTTGGGGACGCTGCAGTTCAACGGCCGCCTGTACGCGGCCGCCCGGGCGCACAGCGACGAGCAGCTGCGGCACAACTTCCTCGGCCACGGCTCGATGGATCCGGAGCGCGTCAAGCTCAGCCAGCGCATGCTGGCCGAGGGCTACATCGGCCGCATCTACGCCGAGGTCGTGGCCCGCGACTACCTGACCGTGGACGCCGTGGTGAAGGCCTGGATGGACAGCCCCACGCACCGGGCCGTCCTGCTCGACCCCGAGCTCTCCGAGGGCGCCTTCTGCCGCGTGGACGCGTCCGACGGCAGCTCGAACCGCTGGACCGGCGAGTTCGGCGCGCCCGACAACTCGCTCACGCCGCTCCCCGCGGCCCCACCGAGCCCGCTGGTGGCGGCCTCGCCGGCCGCCTCGAGCCCCCGCTCCCCGGCCCCCTCGGGGACGCGCGCGCCCGCCGCCTCCGTCACCCCCCCGCGTCCGCCGCCGCCCGCGCTCACCGACACGAGC
>CAZPOZ010000397.1:0-3739 GCA_964588235.1 uncultured Planctomycetales bacterium | reverse complement strand
CACCGTCGTGCAGCGCAAGACCAAGGCGCGGGACGGCTACGAGGCCGTCCAGCTGGGCTTCGGCGCTCGGCGCGAGAAGCTGCTGAGCAAGCCTCTGCGGGGTCACTTCAAGAAGGCCAAGACCGACGGCTTCCGCCACCTGCGCGAGGTCCGGCTGGCGCCGGGTGCGGCCGGGGCCCCCGAGGTGGGCGCCAAGCTGACCTGCGAGCTGTTCGCGGTGGGCGACTACGTGGACGTGATCGGCACGATGAAGGGCCGGGGGCGGGCCGGCGTCGTGCGTCGGCACGGCTTCGCCACGCTGCCCGAGACGCACGGCAACCACTACTTCTGGCGGCACGCGGGCTCGGTGGGCAGCCGCAAGCCGCAGCACACCCTGCGCGGCACGCGCATGGGCGGGCACATGGGCGCCTGCCAGCGCACGGTCCAGAGCCTGCGCATCGTGAAGATCGAGCCCGAGAAGAACCTGCTCTACATCCACGGCGCGGTCCCGGGCCCTGATCAGGGTCTCGTGCTGGTGCGCCAGGCGAAGAAGCGCGCCCCGAAGACCGCCTCGAAGTAGGGCGGTGGGCTAGCTTGGTTCCCCTGCGCGCGGGCGGCGCGCTGGGCTCGAGGGCAACGCCCCCAAGATGGGCGATGCGAGGCACGTGCGGCGCGCTGGATCCGGGCGCTCGGGCCCGCAACGGCTCGTTGCGTAGGCCGGCGTCGCCCGAACCCGGCAACGCGGCGGGCGTCCGCGGCCGCTCAGGCCCCGCCCAGCAGCCGCGTCTTCACGTAGTTGGCGCCCTTGGTGGTCAGCGTCCAGGTGCCTGCAGACGGCCCCGGAGCCAGGAAGCGCAGTCGCTGGGCCACGCCGAACGCCAGGTCCGGGAGGTTCGCCGGGGGCGGCAGGCCCAGGGCGCGGAAGCAGCCCGCGATCTCCTCCTCGGCGATCACGTCCTTCTTGGCGTAGTTCCAGAGGAAGAAGGCGAACGCCACGACCTGGCGGTCGGGCTCGGCGGCCTCGGACCCCAGCCGCTGCACGAAGGGGCCGAACTCGGCCGAGGGGGGACGATAGCCCCGGTCGGGGAGAGGGGCGGCGGCCCGCGGGGCCGGGGGCGCCGGCTCAGAGAACGTGGGGACCGGCGCCGCCGTCGATGTCGGCGCCACCCCGGTCGCTGGGACCGGCCCCGTGGGTTCCGCGCGCTCCCCCCCGCTCCCGAGGGGAGCCCGGACCGCAGGGCCGCCGAGCAGGGGTTCCAGCACGCGTTGATAGAACGCAAGGCTGCCCGAGTACTCGAGCCGGAACGTGCCCAGATGCAGCCGCATGCGAATCTCGCTCATCAGGCACTCCAGAGACGTTCGATCGGACGGACCCGCGTGCGGGAGGGCGACGGGCGATCCCCGCGAAGGAGCGGGCCGTCCCGCGAGGCCGAGCGCCTGGGAACCGACGGCGCGCACCCAGGACCTCGTCAAGCCGAGGCCGGACTCTACCGGGGACGGCCTCCGGACCAGCGCGAGGCGGGAGCCGGACCCGCGGATTAGGGACGAAAGTCCCAATCCTCGGCCGCTGGGCCGGGCCCCCGGACGGGCCCGATCGCCTTCGGCAACGTGCCATCGTCGCTGCTGCGCGGGCGCTGACCTCCGCAACCACTGCGCCGGGGCCGGGTTCGGCAAATCGATGCTTGCATTTCCCCAGCCACTCAACGATGCTGCAGCCGGAGCGAATCCCGGGCCACATGTGGCCCCCGGCGAGCCGACGTTGACCCTGCCCTGGCCCGAGATGCCTGCCACCTCCCGCGCCGGGGAGACCGTCCGCCAGATGCTGGACTACCTGTGCTGGATCGCCCGTGAGCTGCAGACCCTGGGCGCGCACGGGGGGGGCGACCTGGGCCCCTGGCGGCGCAACGTGGGTGCCGCCTACGAGGCCTTGGTGAACCCGATGGTGGCAGGGTACGGCGACCCCTACCCCCCCGACGTGCCGCCAGCGCGCAACCCCGGCATCTGGCCCGACGTGGCCGCTGCCGACCTGGCCGGGATGACGGTTCGACACCAGCTGGTCGTGATCGGCCTCCTGGCGGAGCAGAGCCGCTCCGGCGTGGGTCTGCGGGCGCGGCCCGAGCTGCTGGCGGATCTGGAGCGGCGGATCGCCCGGGCCCGGACGGCGCTCGACCACGGCCCTCAGCGTCCGATGCCTGCGGAGGCTCAGACCCAGCCGTCGGCGGCCCTGCTCGCCGCCGCTCAGGCCGAGGAACGGGCGATCCGTGACCATGCCCGCCGCCGCACGCGCCAGGTGCGCAAGATGCTGGGGCGCACCAGCGCTCCCCCCGGGGAGGCTCGCCGACCGCTCAACCGAGGCCCTGCGCAGCAGCCCCCCCCGGTGCCCGCGGGTGGGCGGGCCCAGCCGGGCGGCGGCCGGATCGGATCTTCGAAGCCTGGCTCCCTCAAGTCCGGCCCGCCGAAGGCCGGCATGCCCAAGCCCGGTCAGCCCAAGCCCGGCTTGCCCAAGCCCGGCTTGCCCAAGCCCGGCTTGCCCAAGCCCGGTCAGCCCAAGCCCGGTCAACCCAAGCCCGGCTTGCCTCAGCCCGGTTCGCCCAAGCTCGGCCCTCCCAAGCCCGCCCTTCCCAAGCCCGGATCGCCCAAGGCGGGCGCGCAGCAGCCGGGTTCGCGCAAGCCGGATTCGCCCAAGTCCGGCGCGGGCAGGCCCGGATCGATGAGCTCAGGCGCTCCTGCCGACCGCCGTGGAGCCCGCGCTTCGAAGCCGGCGGCACGCACGACCCGCCCCCCGCGGCCTCAGCGGCGCGGCTGACCCGCGTCCAGCCCCGCCGCCCCGCCACCCGCCCAGGCCCGAACCGGCCGCCTCGGAGGGGACGCGGGTAGCGTAGGCGCGGGCTGCGTGCCGGCCGGTCCCGGCCGGCGGGTGTGCCCCTACGCCCGCGTCGGCCCCCGTCCTCCCCTTCCTCGGAGCCCCCATGTCCCTTCCCCCCCGCCAGGGTCTGCGTCACCTCGCTCGGCTGCCCGGTCGTGGGCCCCGTCCGACCCGCCTGGCTGGCCCCCTGGCCCCCTGGGCCATCCTGGCTGCGTTGGGGGCCGCAACCGCGCTCGGTGCCTGCTCGGGCTCCTCCCGGCCCGCCTCGGCCCCCTCCACGCCTCGGGGGACGGGCCAGGGCGTGGGCGTCCAGTTCGCCGGGCACGACTTGCCGCTGGAGCAGGTGCAGGCCCGCTGCCAGCAGAGCGGGCGACCGGCCCTGCTCTTCTTCAGCACGTCCTGGTGCGGCTACTGCCGGAAGCTCGAGCGGGAGACGCTCCCCTCGCCGCTCGTCGGCCAGCACCTGGCAGGCTACGTGAACGTGGCCTACGACGCCGAGAGCGCGGTGGGCCGGCCGCTGGCGCAGCGCTACGGCGTCCGCGGCTTCCCCTCGATGGTGCGCATCGACGCGCAGGGCAACCTGCTGGGCAAGTACGAAGGCTACGACACGCCCACCGACTTCGTGCGCCGCATCCCCGCGCCGTAGGCCCGCCCGTCGCAGCGCCCGGGCGTGCGTTGCGCCCGGCCGGGGCCCGGCGCCCCGGCGTGCCTGGGTGCAGCCTTCAGAGGGCAACGTCGGACCCCGCCCCGGGACCCGCCCCCTACACAGCCGATGCAAGGTGGGCTAGAGTCCCTCCCGGATGTCGGCTGGAGGGCCCCGTCCGAGCCCCTCCCCCAGCGGCCGTCGTTGGCCGCTCTGGGGCGTCGCCCTCCTCTGGGCCTCCCTGGCGGCCG
>CAZPOZ010000396.1:0-3743 GCA_964588235.1 uncultured Planctomycetales bacterium | reverse complement strand
GCCATCAAGGAGTACCAGGCCGCGCACGCCATCGTGTCGTGGTACTCGAACCAGGCCAGCTTCCCCGCGACGTCCGACTCGCTGCGCGACCTGATCGACCGGGTCCGCGCGAAGGCCGACCGCAAGGCCCGCGACGATCGCGCCGCCGCCATCGCCCTCGCCTCGAAGGGGCGCCAGCTCGACCTCGCCCGCGAGCGCGAGGAGCGCCTCGGCCGCATCCGCGCCTACTTCCGCGAGGCCGACCTGGCCTACCGCCGGGGCGAGTACGCCGCGGCGCGCGAGTACGCGAAGCAGGTGCTGCTCGAGGACCCGCAGAACGGCGGCGCGAAGCACCTGATCGACGTCAGCTACGAGAAGGAGCACCTCGCCCGCACGAACGAGGCGAACCGCAAGTTCGACGAGGAGTGGAAGCGGACCTTCGAGCAGCTCAAGGACGCGACCATCCCCCAGAGCGAGACGGTCGTGTTCCCCGACGACTGGCTGCAGACCGTCGCGCAGCGCAAGCCGCGCCAGGTCGGCGACATCGACGTCCCGAGCGACAACGAGAGCAAGGCCGCGATCATCGCGACCCTCGAGGCGAAGCGCGTGAAGGGCCTGCAGTTCCAGGAGCAGAACCTGGACCAGGTCGTCACGTACCTCCGCACCGTGACCGGCCTCAACTTCCACATCACGCAGAAGGTCCGCCAGGACAAGTTCGACTCGATCAAGGTCACGATCCCCCTGCTCGACGACGTGTCCGTGAAGGACGTCCTCGACCTGGTCACGACCCAGTACGAGCTCCGCTGGGAGCCCCGGGAGGGCGTGGTCACGATCGCGCTGAAGGACGAGGTGTCCGGCACCCTCCGCCAGCGCTACTTCGACGTGAAGGACCTCGCGGTCAAGATCCAGAACTTCCGCGGGACCGACATCTTCCTGGCCCCGAGCAACTTCACGCCGCCCGAGCCGCCCGAGCTGGCCGAGCCGGCGTCGATCTTCCCCCAGGACGCGCTCGTCGACACGATCAAGGCGGTCGTCGACCCCGAGACGTGGATCGAGGGCACCGACCTCCAGATCAAGAACGGCACCCTGATCGCGAAGAACACGGTCGAGGTGCTCGACAAGATCGAGCAGCTGCTCAACGAGCTGCGGAAGAGCTCGGGCCCGATGATCAGCCTCGAGGTGCGCTTCATCTCCGTCGAGGACAACTTCCTCCGCGACGTGGGCGTCGACATCCGCGGCCTCGGCAACGAGCCCGGCATCGGCATCCCCTCGCTCGGCTCGGGCGTCCCGCGCCAGGACGACGTGTTCTTCGGCTCGCCCGCCAACCCGTCGGGCGTCCCCTTCGGCGTGATCCCCGAGCCGCACTCGGTGGGCACGACGAACGACACCGGCCTCTTCTACAACGACGGCGCCGACGGCCAGTACCACGCCCGCGTCGAGAACCTGTTCGACACGGTCCTCGGCAACGCCGGCACCCTGCTCGGCACCGGCGGCATGACGCTCCAGCACACGTTCCTCGACGACACGCAGATGGAGGTCATCCTCCGCGCGGTCCAGAAGTCCGAGCGCATCGAGACGATCACGTCCGCGAACGTGACCGTCTACAACACGCAGCGCGCGGTGGTCGAGGTGCTGAACAAGGTCGCCTACGTGGCGGACTACGACGTGGAGATCGCCCAGGCGTCCAACATCGCCAACCCGATCGTCCGCAACGCGATCGACGGCGTCGTCCTCGACGTCAAGCCGGTCGTGTCCTCGGACCGCCGCTTCATCACGCTCGAGCTGCGGCCCACGGTCGCGACGCTCGTGCGCCCGATCCCGACGTTCAGCACGTCGCTCGCCTCCGGTCCCGTGACCGCGAGCGCCCCGGTCGTCATCCAGGTGCCGAAGCTCACCAAGAGCAGCGTGCGCACGACGGTGCCGATGCCCGACGGCGGCACGCTGCTCATCGGCGGCCTCGAGTTCTACGAGGAGCTCAACGCGACGAGCGAGATCCCGGTCCTCGGCAAGCTGCCGGTGCTCGGCTTCCTGTTCTCGCGCAAGGGCAACTTCGTCAACCGCCGCAACCTGATCGTCCTGATCACGGCGCACGTCGAAGCCCTCGAGGAGCGCGAGCCCCAGGGTGAGTGGAAGCCCCCCGTCCCGCTCGAGACGTTCGTCCCGCTCGAGGATCCCTGCGTGGAGGACTTCGCCCCGACCTGCGCCCCGCCGCCGGTCTGCGCTCCCCCCCCGCCGCCCCCGTGCGCGCCGCCGCCCTGCGCTCCGTGCGGTCGCCGCTGATCGCACCCGCAACCGTTGGATCGATGACGGGGCCGGCCGAAAGGCCGGCCCCGTTCGTTTGCAGGGGGGCGCCCGAAGCCGCAGGGTCGTAGCCGGGGCGCCGGCGCCTCGCGCGCGGGACGCGCGACCTGGTGCGGTCCCCCGCGCCGGCAGCGACCGCCCGGCCGAGCGCGGAGATCGCAACCCGACGTCCGTCGAGGGGAGACCGGGGAGCGGGGCGATCGAGATGTGTCCTGATTTCCTACGCGGCCTTGACGCCTCCTCCCCCATCCGGTCCGAGGCGCCGGCCGCCCCTCCCAGGAACTTCGAACCTTTGTCCTTGCGCTCCGTTCACGCAGGGGTAGGCTGCGCACGTCCGTCCCCCGTTCCCCGGCCTTGCGCGCCTCCCGTGCCCCTGCATTCGCGGATCTGCTGCCGATGAATGCCGGTTGAGCGACGGATCCTCACGCCATGAAGCCCGGGGACTCGATGATCGATCCTGCGCACCCGCGCACCTCGCCCGCCGCACCCTTCCGGGGGGGCATGTCGGCTCGCGCCGACGGCGAGTCCCGGGTGGGCTGCGTCTTACGGATCGTCTCGTTGACCCTCGGGGGGGCGGTCCCTAGAATGCGCCCCCTGACCTCTCGGCCCCCGGACTCCCCGCTCGCACCGCGCCTCACGGACGGTACGTCCACGGCATCCCACGCCCTGTGCCCGGTTCCCCCCGTCGGGTCCCGCGCTCGCCTCTGGAGCCTCTCATGAGCCCCCTGCCTCCTGCTGCCCGCCGCCTCCGGTCCTCGCGCCTCCGCAGGACGGGGGTGAAGACCCTCCTGGCCTTCGGCCTCCTCGCGACCCTGGCCTCCCCGGCCCGGTGCGGGTGGGACGACTTCGAGTTCGGCAAGCGCCTGATCGACAAGGGCTACCTCGAGTACGCCCGCAAGGTCTTCGAAGGCGTGATGAACGACGACAAGCGCCCCCAGGGGGAGCGCGACCAGGCCCGCTACGGCATCGCGCTGCTCGGCAAGGCCGAGGTCGGCACGGCCCAGGCGAACCCGAACGTCCCCTACGCCGAGGCGAAGGCGAAGCTCGACGCAGCCATCGCCTCCATCGGGGAGTTCATCGCGAAGTACCCGAACGACCCGAGGGCCGACGAGGCCCGCGGCGAGACCGGGAGCCTCCGCCTCGAGTTCGTGACCTGGGCCAGCGACCTGATGGAGAGCGCCGACACGCTGACGCAGCGCAAGGTGAAGGCAGACCAGATCCTCTCCGACACGCAGGCCATGCTCGCGGCGGCCACCGAGGTCTACGGCAACCTGAAGACGTCGGCCAAGACCGAGGGCGGGAAGCAGATCGCCGAGTTCCAGTGGGTCCGCTGCCAGTTCTACAAGGGCCTCACGTTCCCCAAGTGCTCCGGCGAGGCGAAGGCCGCCTTCACCCAGGCGAAGACCACGCTCGAGGACTACGCGTCCTCGAACGAGCAGTACCTGACCGGCACCTTCGCCATC
>CAZPOZ010000395.1:0-3747 GCA_964588235.1 uncultured Planctomycetales bacterium | reverse complement strand
GCCATCCGTGGGCCCGTCCGCGGAAGGAGTCTCACCCTCCGCGAGGCCCTACCCCTAACTTGGTGGCCATGGCGCTGAGTGTAGGGCGCGGGTCCGGGCCCGGGCCGGCCTGCGGCCGTCGCGGGGTGCCCTCCGTGGCATCCCCAACGCGCGAGCGGCAGCGTGGGAGGCCTCGCCGCTGCGGGCCTCCCACGGCGCCCCGTCCGCGGGGCGCCCGGGAGGAAGGCCCACCGGCGCCCCGGTGTGCCTCCGCTCCGCCTCCCGACGGCAAGGGAGGACACCCCCGGCTGTCGTCGCTGGCGGGAGGGCTCCGCGGTCGGCTGGTATCGTGCCCCCCTTCGATCGGAGGTCCTCCCGTGCTCGCCAGGCTCGCCCTCGTCTCCGCCCTGCTCCTGGCCTGCTCCCGGCTCAGCGCCGAGGAGCCGGCGGCCCCCGCGCCCGCGCCCGCCCCGCCTCCGGCTCCCGCAGCCGACGCTCCCCCCGCCGACGGTCAGCCGCCCGTGACCTCCGAGTCGGGCCTGGTCACCAGCGTGCTGCGCGCGGGCGGCAGCGGCCGCCGGCCCAAGATGGGCGACACGGTGCGCATCCTCTACCGCGCCTGGGTCGCCGCCGACGGCACGCTCTTCGACGACGCCCGCAAGCGCGGCAAGCCCGTGGAGGTGCCCTTCGCCAGCCTGATCCCCGGGCTGCAGGAGGCCCTGGCCCAGATGACGCCGGGGGCGCACTGGAAGGTGACCGTGCCGGCGGCCGCGGCCTTCGGCAAGCAGGGCCGCCGCGACGTGCCTCCGGACGCCGCCCTGGTCGTCGAGCTGGAGCTGCTCGGCGTGCGCCACCAGCTGGCCTACGTGAAGGTCGACGCGGCCAAGGCCACGAGCACCCCCTCCGGGATGCGCTACGAGGTCCTGGCCGAGGGGGAAGGCGAGCTGCTGACGGACGTGGCGGTGGTCGAGCTCGACTACGCCTTCTGGGGCCCCGACGGTCGGCTGATCCAGGACGCGGGCACCGGCGGAGGCGCGCTCACCGCCGTGGTCGGCGACCTGCCGCTCCCGGGCCTCAAGGAGGCGGCACGGCTCATGAAGCGCGGCACCCGCCTGCGGCTCGAGCTGCCCCCCGCGCTGGGCTTCGGCGACAAGCCCCAGGGCGCGCTGCCGGGGGGGTCGGTCACGACCTGGGAGGTCGAGGTGCTGTCGGTCAAGCAGCCCCTGCCCCTCCCCGCCTTCCAGCGCACGGAGGCCGGCAAGGGTCGGCGCCTGCCCAGCGGCCTGCTCATCGAGACCCTCGTCGAGGGCACGGGACGCTCGCCGAAGATGAACGAGAAGGTCACCGTGCACTACGCCGGCTGGCTCGAGAAGGACGGCAGCCTGTTCGACTCCTCCTACGCCCGCGCGGAGCCGACGACCTTCGTCCTGGGACGCGTGATCAAGGGCTGGAACGAGGGCCTGCAGGAGATGAAGGTGGGCGCGACGGCCCGCCTGACGATCCCGGCAGCGCTCGCCTACGGCGTGATGGGCAGCCCGCCCAAGATCGGCCCCAACGAGCCGCTGGTCTTCGTCGTCGAGCTGCTCAAGGTGGGCGACTGAGGCTTCGCGCCCGGGCGGCGTGCCCGGGCCCGTGACGGGGCCTCCCGCATCCCGCTGCGGGGGGGGCGGCCGGCGAGGGGTGCGCCTTTGATCCAGACGCGCGGGCTGTGCAAGACGTTCCGCGTGGCCACGAAGGAGCCCGGGCTCCGGGGTTCGCTCAAGGCGCTCGTACGCCGGCGCACGGTCGTGAAGGAGGCCGTGCGGCCGACCACGCTCGAGATCGGCGAGGGGGAGATCGTCGGCCTCTTGGGGCCCAACGGCGCCGGGAAGACCACCCTGGTGAAGATGCTCGCGGGCATCGTGCATCCCACGGCCGGCGAGGCCCGCGTGCTGGGCTTCACGCCCTGGGAACGCGCCCACGACTTCCGCCGGCAGGTGGCCCTGATCATGGGTCAGAAGGCCCAGCTGTGGTGGGACCTGCCCGCCGCCGACGGCTTCCGGCTGCTGCGGGCGATCTACGACGTGCCGTGGAGCGTGTTCCACGAGCGGCTCGAGGAGCTGACCGCCCTCCTGGAGGTGCGCGACGAGCTGAACGTGCCGGTGCGCAAGCTCTCCCTGGGCGAGCGCATGAAGATGGAGCTGATCGCGGCCCTGCTCCACGGCCCCCGCGTGGTCTACCTCGACGAGCCCACGATCGGCCTGGATCTCGGCGCCCAGCGGGCGGTGCGCGCCTTCCTGCTGCGCTACCGCGAGCGCCACCGTCCGGCCCTGCTGCTCACCAGCCACTACATGGAGGACATCGAGCGCCTGTGCAGCCGCCTGCTGCTCATCCGCTCCGGCGAGATCCTCTACGACGGCACGCTCGCGGGGATCGCGGCCGCCGCGGGCGACGTGAAGGTGCTGCGCGCGCACGTCAAGCCCGAGAGCGCCCCGGAGCCCGGGGCGGTGGCCGGGCTCCTGGCGCGCCTGGGCGAGCCCCTGCCCTCGGCGCCGGGCACGGTGGCGGTGCGCGTGCCCCGCGCCCAGGTGACGGCCGCGGCCGCCGAGCTGCTCCAGCGCCTGCCCCTGGCCGACCTCTCCATCGAGGCGCCGGAGGTGGGCGACGTGATCGAGCGCATGCTGCGCGAGCGGGGCCCCACGCCATGAGCCTGAGGCTCTACGGGCACGTGGCGGCGCAGGAGGTGCGGCGCACCCTCAGCTACCGGTTCGACCTGTGGTCGCAGGCCGCGCTCACCTTCCTGGCCGAGTGGGCCCTGGCCTGGTTCGTCTGGCGGGGCGCCTTCGACGCGTCCGGGGCCGAGCGGATCGGCGGCTTCGGCTTCTCCGAGGCCGTGCGCTACACCCTGCTGGTGGCGCTGCTGGGACGGGTCGTGCGCGGAGGCACGTTGGCCGACACGGGTGTGGCCTCCGAGATCTACGACGGGACGCTCTCGCGCTACCTGGTCTACCCCGTGTCGCTCTACCGCTACAAGTACGCCCAGCACGTCGGCTCCCAGCTCACGGCGCTGCTGCAGGTGCTGGCCTTCGGGGTCGTCTGGGGCGCGGTGGAGGGCCCCGGAGCCTTCCGCGGCGTGACCCCGGCGGGCGTGGCGGCCTGCGCGCTCGCCGTGACGCTGGGCAACGCGCTCAGCTTCGCCCTCGCCTGGCCCCTGCAGGGCGTCGCCTTCTGGGCCGAGAACGTGTGGAGCCTGCTCGTCGGCCTGCGCCTGGCGTCGGGCCTCCTGGGGGGCTTCCTGCTGCCCCTGAGCCTGTTCCCGCCCGGCTGGGGGGAGGCGCTCGCCTGGCTGCCCTTCCGGTACCTGTACGCCTTCCCCGTCGAGGCGCTCACCGGGCGGCTCTCCGGCGCGGCCCTCGCCCAGGGGCTGTGCGCCCTGGTCGGCTGGCTCGTCCTGCTGCGTCTGCTGGGCGAGTGGGTCTGGCGGCGCGGCCAGCGCGTCTACGCCGGCGCCGGCCTGTGAGCACGCTGCGCCGCCACCTGCGCGTCTACGCCGCCTGCGTGCGCTTCTCGTTCCAGCGGGCGCTCGAGTTCCGGCTCGACTTCTTCTTCCGCGTGGGCATGGACGCGCTCTGGTACGCGGTGAACCTGGCCTTCTTCGAGGTGCTGGCCGCGCACACGCCGCTGCTCGGCGGCTGGACGCTGCCGGAGCAGCGCGTGTTCGCCGCCACGCTGTTCGTGGCCGACGCGCTGCACATGACGCTGATCTCGAACAACGCCTGGTGGTTCCCC
>CAZPOZ010000394.1:0-3751 GCA_964588235.1 uncultured Planctomycetales bacterium | reverse complement strand
GCAAGGAGGAGGAAGCGGCCTGAGCGCCCGGCTCCAGCGCGCCGCACGTGCCTCATATCGACTAACTTGTTGGCGTTGGCCTTCAGAGGGCGAAGTAGGACAGTACCCGCCCCCTGCCGTCGTCGCCCCGAGGCTTCCGGGCGCGTACAACCGGCGGGCCGTCGCCGGAGCCTCCCATGCCGGAGCACCTGATCCCCGCCCTGCACCAGGCGCCGCTGCCCCGGGCCTCGCTGCTGCTGGAGGAGCGCCCGGGGGCCGAGGCCGTGGAGATGGACGCCGTGTTCGTGGGCGGCGGCCCGGCGGGCCTGGCGGGCGCGATCGAGCTGGCGCGCCTGGTGAAGGAGGACCGCGAGCGGGGCGGGGGGCTGGGCGAGCTGAACGTCGCGGTGCTGGAGAAGGCCGAGGAGCTGGGCCAGCACTGCCTCTCCGGGGCGGTGGTGAACCCGGTGGCCTTCCGCGAGCTGTTCCCGGGCCGTCCCGACTCCGACTTCCCCTTCCGGGCCCCGGTGGCAGGCGAGCGGGGCTACCTGCTCAGCGAGCGGCGCGCCTGGCGCTTCCCCCTGCCGCCCGCGATGCACAACGCCGGCAACGCGGTGGCCTCGATCGTGGAGATCGTGCGCTGGCTGGGCAAGGAGGCCGAGGCGCTGGGGGTGAACCTGTTCACGGGCTTCCCGGTCCGCTCGCTGCTGACGCAGCAGGGGCGCGTGGTGGGGGTGCGCACGACGGCCACGGGCCTGAAGCGCGACGGTCGTCCGGGGCCCGGGGCCCAGCCGCCCACGGACGTGGCGGCCAAGGTCGTGGCGCTCGCGGAGGGCAGCCGGGGGCCGCTCACCCAGGCCTGGCTGGACGCGCAGGGCGTGCGCTCGCCCAACCCCCAGATCTACGCCCTGGGCGTGAAGGAGGTCTGGGAGACGAAGCAGAGCCTGGACCACGTGATCCACACCCTGGGCTGGCCGCTGCCGCGCACCTTCTTCGGGGGCTCGTTCCTCTACCCCTTGGAGCCGCGGGTGCTGGCGCTGGGGATGGTGGTGGGCCTGGACGCGCCCTCGACCTCGCTCGACGTGCACGACCTGCTCCAGCGCTGGAAGACGCACCCGCTCTTGCGCGGCTTGCTCGAGGGCGGCGAGATGGTGGAGTGGGGCGCGAAGACGATCCCCGAGGGGGGCTGGTGGTCGTTGCCCTCGCGGCGGCACGGTGACGGCGTGCTGCTGTTGGGCGACGCGGCCGGGTTCGTGGACGTGGCCTCGCTCAAGGGCATCCACTTCGCGATGAAGTCGGGCATCGAGGCGGGGCGGGCGATCTTCCGCGCGCTCAAGGCCGGCGACACCTCGAGGGCGGGCCTCTCCTCCTACGACGCGGCGCTGGAGGCCTCCTGGCTGGCGCGCGACCTGAAGGCGCACCAGGCGATGCGCCTGGGCTTCAAGCGCGGCTTCGTGCGGGGCGCGCTGACGGCGGGCCTGGCCACGGCGACGGGCGGCGCGCTGCCGCGCGAGCGCATCGCGGTGGAGGAGGACGCGGCGGAGCGCAAGGCGCTCGAGGCGCCGGCGCCGCTGGCGCCCGACGGGCGGCTGACCTTCAGCAAGGTGGACGCCGTCTACCGTTCGGGCAACCAGACGCGGGACGACATCCCGAGCCACCTGATCCCGGGCGAGTCGGTGCCGGCGGCGGCGGCCGACCTCTACGTGGCGCTGTGCCCGGCGGGGGTCTACGAGCGTCGGGGCGAGGACCTCGTGGTGAACGCGCCGAACTGCATCGACTGCAAGGCCACGGACGTGCTGGGACCGCGGTGGACGCCCCGCGAGGGGGGCAGCGGGCCGAAGTACAAGCGCATGTAGGCCGCCCTTCCCGCGGGGCGGCGCCGCGCGGAGAAGGGTGCGACTTTGTGTCTGACACCGAGCAGCGCTGATTCCCCCGCGCGCACGTGCAGTCGTGGGCCGGCTGCCGCCGGAGCCAGAGGTGAAGTGGTGAAGTCATACAGAGGTGACTGCCCGAGCAAGACGAAAGCCCACGGCGTCGTAGCGGAGCGAGGGGCCGAACGGGTGGCGGCCGGCTGAGCGCAGGTCCCCCGCGGCGCCCCGCCACCCGCCCCCGCGGATGACGCGGCGGATGGCTCGGGGGCTGTCGATCCACGCGCTCCCGTCCGTCGGTGCGCCCCTGTAGTTCTCGTGCCAGTAGTCCGCGCACCACTCCCACACGTTGCCGTGCATGTCGTACAGCCCCCATGGGTTGGGCCTCTTCTCGCCCACCGGGTGCGTCTGGCGATCATTGCCGCTGAACCACGCGCTGTTATCGCTGAACCACGCACTCTCGCCCAGGCGCGACTCGTCGTCTCCGAACGACCAGCGCGTGCTCGTCCCCGCCCGCGCCGCATGCTCCCACTCCGCCTCGCTCGGCAGCCGGTAGCCCCTCACCGTCCCCCGACCGTTCAACCACCGCGCGAACGCCTCCGCCTCCTCGTGGCTGACGCGCTCCACCGGCTGCGTCGGGCCGTCGAACCCGCCGTCGTGGTCCGCCTTGAACTGCTTGTACTGCCCGTTCGTCACCTCCGTCACCGACAGGTAGTACGCCTGCAGCGTCACCCGGTGCAGCGGGCCTTCGTCGCTCTCTCGACCGGCCTCGCCCTCCGGCGAGCCCATCTGGAAAGTCCCCCCGGGGATCAGCACGAAGCGCAGCCCCGTCTCCGCCTCCTCGTACGCCACCGGCACCTTCAGCCGCGCCGCCTCGTCCTTCTGCGCCTGCGACACCAATGCCCACGCCGGCACCGCCTGCACCTCCGGCTTCGGCGCCGGCGTCTCGAACGTGACGACCAACGTGCCCACCATGCGCGCCGTGCCCGAGCTTCCGCGCACCTCGTACGGCACCTGCGCCAGCCCCGGCGCGCTGCGTGCCACCGTGACCTCGAAGGCACCCGTCTTCGCCGCCGCCTCCTCCCCGTCCACCAGCAGCCGGTCTCCCCCTCGGCCCGAGGTGAACGTCCCCGTCAGCCGCATCGGCCGTGGCGGGCCGCCCGCCACGGCCACGCCCTCCGGGGTCGAGCCGGTCACCTGCACCACCGGATCTGCGTCCCACTGCCGCACGTACTCCGACAGCGCCTGCGCTTCGCTCAGCGGCACGTCCGCCGCCTTCGCCTTCGCCAACGCCGCCTTCACTCCCTCGCCGTCCTCCCTCCAGCGCGCCGCCTCCCCTTCCCGCAGTGCCGCCGCCCACGAAGCCTCCGGCAGCGCGGGCGCAGGTGCCGGCGCCGGGTCGGGCGCCGCCGCCACGCCCGGCGCCTCCGGCGCGCCCCCGCGCAGCCCCGGCACCAGCAGGTACGCCGCACCCGCCGCCGCGATCAGCCCCAGCAGCGCGTACGGCCAGCGCCGCCGACCAGGGACCTCGGGCGCCTGCTCGGCCGCCGCCGCGACCCGTACCGTGGCCTGCTTCGTCGGCGCCGCCGCTCCACGGGGTCCCGAGGGCCCGCCCGCCCCCGTGCCCGCCTCCAACCCCGCCTCGAAGGCCTCGACGAAGGCCGTGCAGGTGGGGAAGCGGTCCTCGAAGTCGCGCGACAGCGCCTTCTCGATCGCCGCCGAGCAGGCCGCCGGCACGTGCGGCGCCAACGAGGACACCGGCGTGAGCCGCTTGCGCACCCCGGCCACGGCCCCGCCCCCCGCGCCGGCCGTCGTCGCGCAGCGCGGCCGGCAGCCCGTCAGCGCGTGGTAGAGCGTGGCCGCCAACGAGAACTGGTCCGCCCGGCCGTCGGGCTCGGCGTCCT